>PBPF01000130.1 GCA_002724615.1 Verrucomicrobiales bacterium
CGGTTAAATCGGTGGTGGGCGCTTTGAGTGGGCAGTTGAATCAATCCCTGCCACCGGGGCCGCGGCCGCTTTATTACCCTGAGTTTTCCAAGGACAATCTTGCCATGGCATTTGATGGCGCCGGTCGTTTCTTGAGCGTGCCGGATCCGGGCAAGACCAGCGTGCTGGATTTTGCGAAGGGTGATTCCATCACGATCGAAGCTTGGGTGGCGCCGCAGGGAGCGCTGTCGAAGGGGCAGTTCATGTACATTGTGGGCAAGGGTCGGACGTATCGGAAGGGGTTGCCGCGGGATAATCAAAATTACGCGTTGAGGCTTGTGGGCATGGATGGCGGCGCGGGGCTTTCGTTTTTGTTTCGCAACGTGGACAACACCACTTGGCATCGTTGGACTTCAAGGAGCGCGCTCGGTGCGGGGGAGTGGCATCACGTTGCGCTTACCTACACGTTCGGCAAGGGTGCCAGTGTGCGTGGCTACATTGATGGCCAGCCGACAGATGGCACATGGGACTTGGGCGGGCAGACGGATGCCGCGCCTTGGGTGGACAACGACGAACTGCGTATTGGTGCCTCGCAGGCCAGCTCATCGGGCATCCCTTTCAATGGACGGATTGATGAGGTGGCCATCTATCGGAAGGCGCTTCCCGCCAAACGTATTGCTGGAAGGTTTAAGAGTGCGCGCCGCGAATTTACGCTTGATGCGGAGAGTCTTCCCGTTGGCAAATTGCGCACCACGCTGCATGAGGGCGTTGGCGACAACTGGAATTATGTCGCCACCGAGGCCGCTGCGCGGTTTGATTCTGCCGTATTCGGATTTCCGTTCCTGCCGGCGAAGTACAACGCCAAGGGGCTTATCGTTGACCGCTCAAGCTCGTTTCTGTTGCGCGCGGCCGCCACGGTGAAACTACCCAAGGGTGAGCATCGGTTCCTGCTGCGCTCCCGCACATTGGCCCGNTTGTGGGTGGNCGGAAAGGTCATCGCCAGCACCAAGCTTGCCTCGCGCAATGGCAGCGGCCANGAGGAGGTGCCTGTGTTGCCCGCCAAGCTGGGCGGGGCCACCCGCATGCTGCGACCCGGCATGCAGGAGCAGTTGGTGAAATTCACTTCAGCCGGTGGCGAACAGCTGGTGCTTTTGGAAGCCTTTGTCGGNGGCAAAGGGCTTCGGCCTGAAACGGGAGAATTGTCGGTGGCGATTTCATCGGATGGCAAATCGTTTCAACTTTTGTCACCGAATGAGACNATCGAGTTGACCGATAACGGTTGGGAAGACTTTNCCCGGGCTGAGCGACTGCGGATGTTTGCTATCAACAAGGCAGCGCGCGCGAAGATTGGCAAGGAGGAGGTTCTGCAGTGGCAACAGCGGCACGCAATTGCGCGCAAGGCGGTTGAGAAGCGACCCAAAACTGTTGCCACGAAAATAGACTCCATGCCCTCGTACAACGCCGTTGATGATTTCATTAACCGGAAACTCTCCAAGGCCGGGCGCAAGCCAATGCAGTTAACTGATGACTGGCAGTTTCTGCGGCGCGTCGCACTGGACACCATTGGTGTGGTGCCGTCGCCTGANCACATGGCTG
This sequence comes from Verrucomicrobiales bacterium, assembly GCA_002724615.1. Taxonomy (GTDB): domain Bacteria; phylum Verrucomicrobiota; class Verrucomicrobiia; order Limisphaerales; family UBA1100; genus UBA6614. The sequence continues at coordinate 1,576 of PBPF01000130.1, forward strand.
CTTTTCAGGGCGACAAAAATCCCGGACGAAGGGCGCGTGCGATTGANCGACTCCTCAAGGATGATCTTGGTTGGGCGGATCACTGGACGAGTTATTGGCAGGACGTGCTCGCGGAGAATCCGAACATNCTCAAGCCGATGCTTAACAACACCGGCCCNTTCCGGTTCTGGATTCACGAGAGTCTGCAGGACAACAAGCCGATGGACCGGTTCGTGACTGAGCTGGTGATGATGGAAGGCAGCAAATATCACGGCGGCCCGGCAGGCTTTGCGATGGCTACGCAAAACGACGTACCAATGGCCGCCAAGGCGCAGGTGCTGGCACAGGCATTTCTTGGNCGCCAAATGAAATGTGCCCGGTGTCATGATGCGCCGTTTCACGACTTNAACCAAAAGGATCTATTTGGAATCGCCGCCATGCTGCAGCAAACGCCACTGGCCGTGCCCAAGACCAGCAGCGTGCCGCCGTTGCCCGATGGGCGGAAGCCGAGGGTCGAGGTGTCGCTCAAGCCGGGNAGCAAAGTGCCGCCCGCNTGGCCCTTTGCCNAGCCGCTCAGTGAGCCCATGCACACCAACACACGCGCACAACTTGCGGCACGGATCACTGACCCGACTGATGGGCGCTTCGCTAAGGTTATCGTCAATCGCGTTTGGAAACGCTATCTCGGTTGGGGACTCGTGGAGCCGGTGGATGATTGGTCGGAAGCAGAGCCGTCGCATCCTGAGTTGCTCGAGTGGCTGGCGCGGCAGTTCATCGAGAGCGGCTATGACCTCAAACACGTGGCGCGGCTGATTCTCAATTCGCACACTTATCAACGCCAGATTGACACTGCTGCGATTAAGCCCGGCGATCCGGACACGCGCTTATTCGCTGGGCCAGNCCGGCGTCGGNTGACGGCAGAGCAGATTGTCGATTCTCTTTTCGCCGTGTCCGGCAAAGCGATGGGCGTGGAATTGCTTACGCTTGATGTTGATGGGCGTCGGCCGGTGACCACCTTCCTGAACCTTGGCAGCCCGCGGCGCGCGTGGGAATTCACCTCGCTCTCCAACGAGCGCGATCGCCCCGCGCTGGCCATTCCCAAGGCGCAAAGCGTGGTGGATATACTGAAGAATTTNGGCTGGCGCGATGCCCGACAGGANGCCNTTACCGCACGCGATAACGCNCCGAACGTCCTGCAGCCGGCAATTCTCCTCAACGGCATCATCGGCAAACGCGCGACACAACTNTCAGAAGACAGCGCGATTACTGCGTTGGCCCTTGAGGACATCGACAAGAAGGAGTTGATAGAAAAACTATATTTGCGAATTCTTTCCCGGCCGCCTGCTGGGGAAGAGCAAGCGCTTTTGCTTGGTCACATTGACGAGGCATTTGCCGCGCGCATCCTGAAGGACGTGAAGCCCGCGCCTCGTCTGGTGAAGGTGTATGCGGTGTCCTGGTCCAACCATCTNAATGCTGAGGCTACCCGTATCAAGCTCGAGCTTGAACGGCTTGCCCGCGAGGGCGACCCGCCAACCCGCCGCCTGCGCGCCGAGTGGCGTGAACGCATGGAGGATGTGGTATTCGCGCTGGTCAATTCGCCGGAATTCATTTTTGTGCCATGATGAAAAAGATGAATCGTCGACATTTTATTGCTGCATCCGCCATGAGTGCAGCCGCTGTGCCGGGTGTTCTTGCGGCCGAGAAGAAGTTTCCAAAGGGCAAGGCAGAGCATTGCATTTTCATTTGGCTNGGCGGTGGTGCCTGTCAAATTGACACGTGGGATCCCAAGCGNCTTGGGGATCCNAAAACAAAAAAGGCTGGCTCGGCNTATCCCGCAATTGAGACTGCCGTGCCGGGCGTCCAGGTTTGCGAGCACCTGAAAGGCTGCGCCANGTTGCTCGATCGTTTTGTGCTNATGCGCACGGTGAACCACAATGTGGTGGANGAACATGCCGCNGCGACCAACCGCATGCACACGGGCAGGCCGACGAGCGGCACGATTGTGTATCCCTCGATCGGCTCGGTGGTGGCCCACGAGCGAGGGAAGGCCAATGCGGGCATGCCATCGTATGTTGTGATGGGTTACCCCAATCTTACGCGCGGTCCGGGCTTCCTTGGCGCGAAGCATGGCTACATTTATTTAACCGACACCAAGGCCGGTCCGGAAGGATTGGCACGCCCGAGAGACATCACGAGTGCGAGGATGTCTGATCGCGAGCGGTTGCTCGAGAAGGTGCGGGGTGAGTTCCTAAAACGTAATCCGCGTGACAAGGCGGTTCGCAGCTATGATGTGNCCATTGACGAGGCGTTGGCACTGGGTCGCGGTGAATTCAAAAGTGCATTTGACCTGAAGGCAGAGTCGGCAGGGTTGCGGAACAGTTACGGTGANGAGTTTGGCCAACGCTGCCTGCTNGCTCGNCGGCTTGTGCAGCGGGGNGTNCGTTTCATCGAAGTCTCCTTTAACCTCAACTTTATNAACGGCACAGGCTGGGATACGCATAATCAAGGCCAGGAGAATCAGCATATNTTGATCCAGCAACTTGACGCGGCACTGGCCACGTTGGTGGCCGACTTGGAGAAAAACAAGTTNCTGGATAAAACGCTCATTGTCGTTTCCACGGAATTTGGNCGCCCCGCGCANTTCGATGGCGGTGGCGGGCGCGGGCATCATCCCGGCTCGTTTACGGTGGCGCTGGCGGGTGGTGGCCTGAAGACCGGACAGGCCGTGGGNGTGACGGATGACNTGGGTATGAAAATCGTCGAGCAACCCATTTCTGTTCCGGACCTTTTTGCAACCATTCACTGTGCGCTTGGGATCAATCCGCACAAGAATCTTTACGCCGGTGATCGACCGGTTCCTGTCACGGANCACGGGCAGCCGGTGCGCGAGGTTTTTGCGTGAGGAAAATTGAATCCGCCCGGTTGTTTCAATCGTCTGTTTGGCGGCAGTTTGACGTGAGGTTATCAGTTCTCATTTTAGCTAGCACACTCGGGGCGTCGTTGGCTTTGGCGGCGGACCCGGTCAAGGCGTCGTTCGAAAAAGACATATTGCCCCTGATTGAAGATCACTGCTTCGCTTGTCATGGCGATGGGCAAGAAAAAGGCGGNATCAAGTTTGACTCNTTCAAAGNGGCCGGGGATGTGCACCGTGGCTACAANCTCTGGGAGCAGGTATTTCGAAAAGTGCGCGCGGGCGAAATGCCGCCGGAAGGCCGCAAGAAGCGGCCAAACAAGGAGGAGCAGGCGTTAATCNCTGGATGGATTCGTCNCTCTCTCGATGACTTTTATGTGAACTCACCACCGGATCCCGGCCGCGTGACGGTGCGGCGACTGAATCGATCTGAGTACAACAACGTCATTCGCGATCTGCTCAAGGTCGATTTCAAGCCGGCAAAGGATTTNCCNGCGGACGATTCCGGCCATGGCTTCGACAATATTGGCGATGTGCTNTCGATGTCACCTTTGCTGCTTGAGAAATACTTGGCGGCNGCGGAAAAGATTGCTGAGCAAGCCGTGGTTGTGCCAACGAGNGGACAGCCGATGAACCCCAATCGGCTCACTGCATTTCAACGCCAATATTTTCGCTATCCCATTCCGCGCNACCTTCGCCGNCGTGCAGCCGAGGGCTTTNTTCGGCCTTTTCTGCGACGGGCTTACCGGCGCGAGGTNACACAAGAGGAGGTCGGCCGCGTGATGCGCCTNGCNAAGCAGGCTGTTGATGACGGCGGCAGTTTCGAGGAGGGCGTGANGNTGGCTGTGATGGCCACACTCATTTCGCCCCATTTCATTTTTCGTTGGGAACTTGATGGGGCACCGGACAACCCCAAGGCCATTCGGTCGCTCAACGAGTTTGAACTCGCCTCGCGCCTTTCGTTTTTCNTCTGGAGTAGCCTGCCGGACGACCAGCTACTGCAACTTGCCAATCAAGGCCAGCTGCGAAAGAATCTGAACGCTGAAGTGTCGCGNATGTTGAAGGATCAGCGGGCGGAGTCGTTAGTGGAAAACTTTGCCGGTCAATGGCTCGAATTGCGCAACCTAAATGTGTACCGCCCGGATCGAAAACTGTTCCCTTCCTACACGCCAGAATTGCGTGATGACATGCGGCGGGAGACGGAACTGCTTTTTGCTCATGTGATGCGCGGCAACCGAAGTGTGCTTGAGCTCATATCTGCGGACTACAGTTTTTTGAACGCCCGCTTGGCAGCACATTACGGCATTAAAAATATAAACGGCAACAACTTCCGTCAGGTCTCTCTTAAGGGCACCGGACGCGGAGGCATTCTGGGACACGCGAGCGTACTTACCATCACCAGTGATCCCAACCGGACCTCGCCGGTTAAGCGGGGTAAGTATGTGCTGGAAAACATACTGGGCACCCCGCCGCCACCGGCGCCGCCGGATGTGCCGGAGCTGGAGGTGACTGGGGCAAACAAAGGCACCTTGCGCGAGCAAATGATCAAACACCGCACCAACGCCGTCTGCGCCTCGTGTCATGAAAAGATGGATCCCATCGGTTTTGCCTTTGAACACTTTGACGCCATTGGTCGATACCGAACGCAAGACAACGGCGAACCCATCGACGCAGCAGGCAAGCTCGACACCGGCGAGTCGTTTAAGAATGCCTCGGATTTGCGCGGTATTGTCGTCGGAAAAAAACGGGACCTTTTTGCGCGTTGTCTCACCGAGAAGATGCTCACCTACGCCCTCGGGCGTGGGCTCGAATATTACGACAAACGCACAGTCGACAAGATCGTTCAGCGCTTGCAACAAAACGGCTACCAATTCAATGAGCTGGTCGGCGGTATTGTCACGAGTCTGCCGTTTGACATGAAACGCGGGGAAGCGGGTAAATAATTCGCCGCCTTGTTTTTTGAACCAAAATCCTTTAGGGTTCGTCCAACAAATAGATGAGTAAGATGCAAATTCCACGGCGAACGTTCCTGCGCGGTCTCGGTACGGCCATAGCACTACCCACCTTGGATGCGATGATACCTGCGCGGGCACTGGCGGCGGGCAACGCCAAATTCCCCACGCGTATGGCGTTCATCTACATTCCAAACGGCGTCATTCAGGAAAAATGGAACGTGAAGGGGGAGGGGAAGGATTACCAGTTTTCGCACATCCTCAAGCCACTGGCCAAGCATCGTGAGGATTTGTTGGTTTTCAGCGGTTTGGCGCATGACAAAGCACGTGCTAACGGCGACGGCGCTGGTGACCATGCCCGGGCAAACGCGACGTTCCTTACCGGTGCTCAAGCCCGAAAAACCAGTGGAGCGGACATCAAGCTCGGTGTCTCAGTTGACCAAATCGCAGCGCAAAAGATTGGCGACAAAACGAGGCTTTCCTCGCTGGAACTCAGCAGTGATGGCGTGCGGCTCAGTGGTCGATGCGACTCGGGTTACAGTTGTGCATATCAATTCAACCTAGCGTGGAAAAACGCCTCCACACCCATGCCGCCGGAGTCCAATCCGAAGGCAGTCTTTGACCGGCTGTTTGCAGGTGGCAGCAAAAAGGAGATCGACGAAAACAAGCAGCGTCGCGAGCGCTACCGCAAGAGCATTCTTGATTTCGCGCTCGAAGATGCCAAGCGCCTAGAGAAGAAACTCGGCTACACCGACAAACGCAAACTCGATGAGTATCTCGACTCCATACGAGAACTGGAAAAGCGCATCGAAGCAATGGCCAAGGCGAACGTGGATTTGCCCGAAGGCTTCAGCGTGCCTGCCGGCAAACCGCGCGACTTTGGCGCGCACGTGCGCTTAATGAGCGACATGATGGCGTTGGCATTCCAAACCGACAGCACCCGGATTGCCTCATATTTG
>PBPF01000131.1 GCA_002724615.1 Verrucomicrobiales bacterium
CTCATGCCCCGGAATCACCGGGTACGTGTAAAACGGCATCTTGCCGAGGTACCCCGAGACATCTGTCCCGCAAATCCCCACCCGATGCACTTCCACCAAGGCCTCGCCTGCTCCCGGCCCCGGCGACTCCTCAAGATCGGCGGTAGTGAAGTGCTCAGGCTTTTCTAGAATGATCGCTTTCATGAAATTAATTGTTCTCCGGCAATCCCTCGATGTGGCCGATGTCCTTGATCGGCTCAAGCATTGCCAACACCTCGGCAAGCAACGACTCGTCCATTGGTGTCTCGGCCCACTTGGCCCAGTTGCGAACGTTGTCCGGATTCGCGCTGCCGGCGATGGTGGTGGCGATATCCGGATGCGCCACACAGAATTGCACGGCCAGTTGCGCAATGTCCACGCCCTTGGCAGAGCAATGTTCAGCAGCCTTTTTGCAAGCAACGCGCACCTCTTCCGGTTCCTTGTGCCACTCGGGCAAAGCCGCGTTGGTCAGCAGGCGCGCGCAAAAAGGGCCAGCATTCATGATACCCACACCCTTGGCCTTAAGGTATTCAAAGTGTTCAGCGAAGCGCGTGTTCTGCAGATGATAATTGTTGTAAGACAGCACCACGTCCACGTCGATTTGATCGATGATGAACGGGAAAACCTTCATCGGATACCCGGAGAAACCTATGTAACGAACCTTCCCGGCATCGCGAATCTTTTGGATGGCCGGAATCGTTTCATCCACGATCTGCTGCATCTCCACAAACTCAATGTCGTGACACAGGATGATGTCGAGATGGTCAACGCCCATTCGATGCAAACTCACGTCGATGCTCTCGGCCACGCGCTTGGCGGAGAAATCGAAATGCTGCAGATCGTACCGACCCAACTTGGTGCCAAGAATAAACTCCTCGCGCGGCAAATCTCGCAATACCTGCCCCAGCAATACCTCGCTCATGCCACGACCGTAAAAGGGCGAGGTGTCGATGAAGTTCATACCCAACTCGAGCGCCACGCGGCAGGATTGCAGCGCTTCATCGATGGTCACCCGACGAAACTCTTGCCCCAGCGATGAAGCGCCGTAAGAGATCACCGGCAGTTCCAGATCTGTTTTGCCAAGCTTGCGTCTTTCCATGGTGTTTAAGCGAGATGCTGATTGAAAGCTTCGATCGTGGCCTTTGCCGCCGCGTCCGAATCCGGCCACGGGAATGCCTCGGCGGAAGCATATTTTTCATAGCCGATTTCCTTAAGCGCAGCTGCGATCGGCGCGTAATCCATATGCCCACATCCGGCCGGACGACGATTACTGTCGACAAAATGCACGTGCCCAATGTGATGGCCATAAGCGCGCAGACCATCGGCGATGTTCGTCTCCTCGATACTCATATGAAAAAGATCAGCGAGAATCACCACGTTATCGGTGTCGAGTGTGTCAAGGAATGCCACGGCATCCTCGGCGCGATTGAGAAGATTACTTTCGTACCTATTAAGCGGTTCATAGATCAGCGGCACACCAGCCGCCTTGGCGTGTTCGCCGAGATCATTAAGCGCTTCACGCAGCCAATCGAGTGCTTGTTCCTTGCTCACCTCGCCCTCAAAGCGGCCCTGCATGGAGCCAATGATGGCGGGCGCATCCAGCTGAGCACCGGCGTCGATGATGGACCGAATAAAATTCTTCGCGTTCTCGCGTGAGCCGGCATCAGGCTGGCACAGGTGCCATTTGTGAATCACCCAACCGCCGCCCGTGCCAACGGCGGCGATCTTCAGCCCGTGTTCTGCCGTGAGCGCTTTGAGCTTATCCACCGGAATCGCATCGGCATTGGGCGCAAAAACTTCGACAGCATCATAGCCCAACTCTGCCGCCTTGCTGCACCCAGCGACGAGGTCGTGCCAGAAAACAAAAGGGCCGCCTTCGGCTTCCTTGACCAGTGAGATTGTTACAGCGGATTTAATCATGCGACAAAGAGCCGTTTAAAATGACGGTCATACAGGTTTTCGGTGACGTTTTTGCCAACCACCTCGGCATTGGTCTTAAGCAAATCGGTGTAGCGCTCACCCTCCTTCGCGGCGAGCTTGAAGGCGATGTGCAGCAACTGGCGGAAATGTTGATTAAATTCCGGATGCTCTTGCACATGACGTAACGCGTTCGCGTATTGATCGCCGCTCCAGTCCGCCACCTCCTCTGCGGAGGGCAGCTTGTCTGAATCAATGTCGATTACGGAAGCGTATGGCTCGCACATCGCATCGACATTCCCCAACGCCTTGGCGTAAATCTCCTTGGCCAGTTCCAACCCATCGTCGCCGGCTTCGGCCAATCCGATCAATTCCTCGAGCCAAGTGGTACCTGCGGTCTTAACGTGCACACCCGCGCCAGTACGTCGAATGGCATTCCCAATGATCGGGTAAATGGAGAATTTATCGCTGCCACTGTGCACGCTAAGCTTGAGATTGTCCGGCAAACCATAAGCACTGATGGCGTGCGCGATCACTGCGAGATCGTCATTAAACTCTTTCTCAAACTGCGAAAGGTCGCCCACGTAATCGACACCCTTGTTGAAGCGCCCGGTGAACTTTGGCGCGATGGTCTGCAACTGCACACCCTCATCAGCCAGTGCAGCGAGAATGACCAGCAACTCAGGCGGCGTCTGTGGCGCGTCAGTTTCATCCATGGAAACTTCGGCGATAAAGTCATCCTTATTCGCCGCAATATGCCGATAAATTGTTCCGGCCTCGGCAACGGCGGCAAGGTATTTTCCGGCGACCTCATCCACATATTCGCGTGTGATCTCCAGCGGAGCATCAATGCCTTCCACCGCCACGCTGCCGATCAACTCCGGATGTTTCTCAACGAACACCGCCACCGCGCCTTCCGCCGGCGCTTGGCCGATGAAATCCGCCACATCGATCGTGAAGAAATCTGAGCAGCCCAGGTACTTGTCGACCGTGTCCATGTTGATGTGATCGGCATCCACATGCCAGCCACGCTCCCAACCCAGTGCCTCCACTGCCTCTTTGGCCGCATCATAGACGCTCTGTGGCTCGGAACCGATAAAGCTGTGTTCTCGGTTTGATTTGTTCCAAACCGGGATCACCTCGATGCCCTGCTCCGCCAGTTTCACGCATGCCTGAAGCTGCGCCTTTGCCTGATGCGCAAACCGATCGCCCACGCCAATAGTGTACTTCTCAAGTCTCATACGGGGGGGCCAACCTAGGGGAACACGCGCAGTGGCACAATTTATTTTCTCAGCACGACCGTGATCCTGNAAAGATTGTTCCCTAGCGGCATGGCGAGAGTTGGGATACGGTTCGCGCATGGCCGATGAGAACACACTTNCACATGCGGAACTGTTACAGCTGAAGCGCTGGAATACGCCGACGATATANAACGGCTGGGAGCAAATTACGAAGGGNGATGCGGCGGCGGACGCGTTCAATCTGGAGCCGGTGACAGATTTCATGCCGCAGATGGGCCCGATGGTGGGGTACGCCGTGACGGTGGCAATTCAGCCAAGCGACAAGGCGCACAAAAACCCGGGGAATGTGGCTGCGTGCAGGGAGTACATCGCGGCAGCGACGGGACCGAAGATCGTGGTCGTGCAGGATTTGGATAAGCCGGGATATGTGGGATCGTGGTGGGGCGAGGTGAACAGCAACACACACCGAGCGCTGGGGTGCGTGGGAACAATCACTGATGGGTGCATCCGTGACGTGGACGAGATGACCAACGCGGGCTTCAAGGCACTGGCAACACGCCTGTGCGTNGGGCACGCACATGCAGCGCCGGCGAAGTGGGGATGTGAGGTCGAGGTGTTCGGACGAACGGTNCNACCGGGGCAGTTGGTTCACGCGGACAAGCATGGGTTCCTTGCCGTTCCGCCGGGCGAGGAAGCCAACCTGCTGGAAGCGTCGGTGTTTATGGATCGCAACGAGTGCGAGACAGTGATCCCGGCAGCGCGGGCATCAGCAGGCCTATCAACGGAGGAGNTNCTNGCNCAGTTAAAGGCAGGCGGGAAGNNTTTTGGGGAAAACGCGNGGGAGAAGTTTTCCAGAGATGGAGAGTGGTAAGGTTAATCNGCNGGCAATTTGACTTTCGTCATTCAATAAACTCCGGTCGCTGCTTCCGGGTTTCCTCCTCCAGTTCCTCCTGAAGCAATGCGCCTGGGAATTTTGGATCAGCCTTCACNACAATCTTCTGCTGGAACTCTTTGCCATCGATGACGAGGTGGGCGANGTAGGTGCCNGGCGAAACGGGATTGCCGGCACGGTTCAACGCAGGCGCAGNCCGACCGGTGGGACCGGCGACCTGACCCGGAGCAGCCTTGAATTCCTCAAAGCTCACGGCNCCGTCCTTGTTCTTGTCGGAACGCGCAAGAATGCGCTTGAGCAATCCACTGCTCGCACCCTGCGCATCCTTGNCCGTGAGCTTGCCGTCGGAATCCTTGTCGAAACGTTTGAACAAATTCTCAATCGTGTCCGGCCCCGCNTGACGTGCAGCAGGTCGGCGGGCGCTGCCGCGCAAATCCCACTGGACGGCGTGAAGACCGGCCTTGCGTTCGGCNCGCAAGCGCCGAATAGGNGTGCCTTTGGCATCGCGAATTTCCAATGTGGCAGCCTTGGCATCTTCGCCAAGGTGATAATAAAGCGCACTGCCGAAGACGGGGTTTTCGCCGGCGTACAAGCGATGNCCAGAACGACTGTGGCTGAGTGCCCCGGCCCACAGGACACCAGCGGGCGCAGGAAACAGGTGCGCCTTTGCCTTGGCTGCTTCAGCGGTAAAACCGCGCAGNGGTGTGACGTCGAGAATCCACGCNCTGCGACCGTGCGTACCCGCAACAATCTCACTCGCAGTCGGGTGCACAGCGATCTCGTGAATAGCCACGGTGGGCATATTATTGTTAATCCGCGCCCAATGGCCGCCACGGTCGAGACTGGCCCAGATGGCAAACTCCGTGCCGCAGTAAAGCAGGTTTTCGTTTACCACATCCTCGCGCACGCAGCGTGTGGATCCGACTGGCAAGTTCGCATTGATGTCCTTCCACGTCCCACCGAAATCCTCGGTTACGTAAATATGCGGGTCATCGTTGTCAGATCGATGGCCGTCAAAAGTCACATATGCACGCCCGCCCGCAAAGCGCGACGCCTCAATTGCGTTCACTTGAAAATGACCGGGCAGCTTCACGTTTTTCGTGATGTCCTTCCATTCCTTGCCGCCATTGCGAGTGACCCAAAGCGCCCCGTCGTCTGTGCCGACCCACAGCACATTCTTGTCGAGAGGTGACTCCGCCAACGCAGTGGCTGCACCACGATTCGTGCGACTTATTTCCGGCGAGATGACCTCTAACTTGTCACCTCGATTAGGTGAGCGGAAAACAAAGTTGCCTGCATTATAATAGACCTTGGAATCGTGATGCGACAGGAGAAAGGGCGCCT
>PBPF01000132.1 GCA_002724615.1 Verrucomicrobiales bacterium
GGAATATGTGCGTGAAGTGCGTGAACCGCTTGGTAAACGAGTAGAACAGAATAAAAAACAAGGCCACCGGAGCCAAAGGCAGGCAAACTAGGCGTCCGGTATTGACTTCACGAGTCATATCGATGCCCCACGCACTGGCCACAAACCCGGCAGCAGACAGCACCGTGAGCGTCCAAGCGCTGAACAAGCTGATGCGGCCGGCGGGCAGATGTCTCTTGCGGGTGCGCGGGTTTTGCTTGTCAAACTTGCGGTCGACGATGCGGTTGAAGGCCATCGCACACGTGCGTGCCGTGACCATCGCGGCGATGATTAGGAGAAATATTTTCCAACCTGGCCAGCCGCGAAGCATGGCCCCGGATGGTTCAAGCCCCTTCGCGTCCAAGTAATAATAATTCGCCCGGGCCGCCAGCGCCATGGCCGCCATTGCGAATGGAAGTGCGAAGAGGGTGTGGGAAAACTTGACGAATGAGCCCCAGTTGTACAGCCAACCGAAGACTCCGCCGGTCTCTTTTTCCTTGGCCTTTTTCTTCAAAGCCACGCCGCAACGGTGCGTAATGCACAGACAAAAAACAAGCCCGCCTTCAATCCGCCTCCTCCGTCCAGCGCGGGCCGATGTCGTGGGCGACGCCCATGTGGTCGAGCACGCGTGCCACTAACGTGTCGGCCAGATCCTCAAGTGTCTTGGCGCCGCTGTAAAAGAAAGGGTTGGCTGGCATCAGCACTGCCCCGGCCTGCAGCAGCAGTTCCATGTTTTTTACGTGTACAAGATTTAAGGGCGTTTCGCGTGGCACGAGTATGAGTTTCTTGTTTTCCTTCAGCATCACGTCCGCCGCCCGCAACAGCGCGTCCTCGCTGAATCCATGCGCGATGCGGCCCATCGTACCCATGCTGCATGGGATCACCACCATCACATCCAGCGCGCTTGATCCGCTGGCAAACGGTACGTTCATGCTTTTGGCGGCGTGCTGCTTTGCTCCGTCTGGCAGTCGAAGTCCGTCCGGTAGTTCCTCCTTGAGCACTGTGTGCGCATAGCTGCTCAGTATCACATGCACCTCATGCTCCGCACCGTTCAGCCGGTCGAGGAGCCGTTGCGTATAAATGGCGCCGCTGGCGCCGGTAATGGCTATAAGGATGCGCATGTGTGCCGAAGTATGGCTTGGGTAGCCCTCCGGTATCAAGAAATGGCTCGACGATCAGGGTTTTTTTGGGGATAATGCAGCCCGACCCGCGGATTCTCGTGGGTGAGGAGGTGCGAAGATTACCACGACAAGGCGTTGTGTTGGCTGTTGGTCTGTTGGCAGCCATGGCGGCGTGTGACTCGGTGCCAAATTCGCGGCGGCCGATTGTTTACCGCGCACCGGACGCACCCAAGCCCGTTCCGGTAGTAGTGCAACGGCCCGCTCCAAAGCCATCTCCCACGCCTGTAACCCCGCCGCGCCCGCAACGCCCCATTACGCCTGTGCGGCCTGCGCCGCCAAAGCCGCAGCCCGTCCCTCCTCGCCCCGCGCCGCGCCCCGTTCCCGTCACGCCCCAGCCCAAACCTCCGCCTCAAGTTGTCAACGTCAAGCTGCCAACGCCGCAATATACCGTTAAACTGAAGGGCGTTACGTGGGTCTCACTGGAGGCGTGGGGACGCAAGATGGGCCGCAGTACCCTGTTGCGACTAAAGCAAAAGAGCGACATGATTCATCGGCTGGTGTTGGGCCAGCTGCAGTTCGACCTTGTTTCCGGCAGCCGCATTGCCAGTTGCCAAGGCATGCAGCTTTGGCTGGGGTTCGCACCCAAGCTAGTGAAGGGCCATTTGTACCTACACCACCTCGACGTCACCAAGCACCTGCAGCCGCTTGTGGGTAGTATGCCACGATTGGGACGCGTGGTGGTCATCGACCCCGGGCACGGTAGCAGCAACCTTGGCACGCGCAGCGTTTACAACCGAAAATACGAGAAGGAATACACACTGGACTGGGCCCTGCGACTGAAGCGGTTGCTGGAGAAAAAAGGCTGGCGAGTCTACCTCACCCGCACGCGCGACAAGGAAGTAGGGCTGACCGACCGCGTGAAATTTGCCGACCGCGTGAAAGCGGCGCTGTTCATCAGCTTGCACTTTAATTACGCCGCTCGGGCTGTAAACGGTCTGGAGACCTACTGCATTGCCCCCGTCGGTATGCCATCGCACCTGACTCGTGGCAGTCCCGATAACGTGAAGCGATCCTTGCCCAACAACCTCTATGACACCCGCAACCTTCAGCTGGCCTCGCGGGTCCATAGCAGCCTGTTGGCCACGTGTCGTATGGCCGACCGTGGCGTGAGACGCATTCGCTTTATGACCGTGCTAAAGGGCCAGAAACGTCCGGCGATACTCGTAGAGGGTGGATACCTTTCCAACCCCACCGAAGCCAAGCGAGTGGAATCTGCGGCCTACCGCCAAAAACTAGCAGAGGGCATCGCCAACGCGTTGCCTTAAATGTAAATTTTCCTGCAAGCCTTCGACGCGCAGAGTCGGGTAACCATATCATCGGCTACCAATCTACTTCCAAGCTGAGCTTGTTACCGAATTTGTTGGTGTAATGGAGTTTCTTGTAGGCAACGCCGTATTCGTGGACGAGCTTGGTAATCTTGACGTCGAAACAGCAGTACTCGGCAATTTCCTCCATTCGACCTTGCTTGTACCACTCCAGAGCTTGTAGGCCGTCGGCGATTTTCTCAACACCAAGCGTGGCGTGGGCGATGGAGTCGAGTGGTAGACGGTGGTTCAGTGTTTTTTGGACCTCCAAGAGCATGTCGAGGGAGGGGATTTGGCGGAGGTCAAGCGGGGTGTAGGCGTGGAGGACTTCGTAGTCAAACCCGATATGGTTGAACCCAACAACAAGGTCGGCACGCTGTAGCTCGGTGATGAGATCGTTGACTTCGGGCTCGCCGTAGATGGTGTAGCCTTGGTTGGCGGTGCTAAAGGTGACGCCGATGCTCATGCCGAGCTTGTCGATGTTTCCGCGGCCGCCGACGTCCTGGAAACTCCGCTTGGTCTCGAGGTCAAAGTAGACGATGTTTTTCATCGGCGGGCAGCGTGGGTGGCTTGGCCAAAGGTGCCTTCGGCGGCTTCAAGGACGGCTTCACTGAGGGTTGGGTGGGCAAATATGGTCTCGGTGAGCTGCGCAGCAGTAGCACCGAGCTTGATGGCGAGGGTGACTTGGCCGATCAACTCAGCGGCGTGACCGCCGATGATGTGTCCACCCAGAAGCCGCCCAGTGTCGGCGTGGGCGATAAGCTTGACGAACCCTTCGGTATTTCCCTCGGCAAGAGCTTTGCCGATGGCAGCAAAGGGGAAGCGTCCTGTCTGGACGGGAAGGCCTCGTTCGGTGGCCTGCGTCTCGGTGAGGCCAATGGTGGCAATCTCCGGATGGGTGAAAACGGCGGCGGGAATTTGGTCGTAGTCCATGGCCGCGTTGGCTTTCGGGTTCGCCAAATTTTCGACAACGACGCGGCCTTGCGCGGTGGCGACATGGGCGAGTTGCATTTGGCCAGTGACATCGCCAATAGCGAAGACGCCGGGAACTGTCGTTTCCATGCGGTCATTGACACGAATGGCGGTGCCGTCTAGCTGGATGCCGGCATGGTCGAGGCCAAGGTTCTCGGTATTGGGCGTGCGTCCGACGGCGACCAGAAGCTGGTCACCTTCAAGTTTGGTTCCGTCGTCGAGGGTGACTTGGACGTTGTCCTCAGCGACGGCAGTCTCGAGGCGGCGACCGAGATGTTGGGCGATACCGGCGCGCTTGAAGGAGCGCTGAAGGATTTGGGCGAGGTCGGGATCCATGCCAACGAGCAGACGGGACTCCATCTCAATGATGGTGACCTGACTTCCGAGTTGGGAAAAGATGCTGGCAAACTCACAACCAATGTAGCCGCCGCCAAGGATGAGGAGATGGCCGGGCTTTTGCTCGAGGGTCAGGATGTCATCGCTGTTTAAAATGCGGTGTCCATCCCGGGGTGCAATGGGAATGTCGGTGGGACGAGAACCCGTGGCAAGGACGAGCGCTGGCGGCCTGGCAATATTTACTGTCTGGCCATCGGGCGTGGTGACCGCGATGGCACCATTCTCGTCGAGTCGGCCACGGCCCGGAATGAGGTCGACCTGGTTTTTGCTGATGAGGTGTTGGATGCCTTTGGCGAGAGCAGTGACAACGTCGTGGCGACGCAGGTTAATTTGGCCTAGAAAATTGGCGTCAGGATCTATCGAGATACCAGCGAGACGGGCGGCTTGAGCTTGGCGCATTAGGCCAGCACTGGCGGCCATGGTCTTGGTGGGGATGCAGCCAGTGTGGAGGCAGACGCCGCCGGGCTCGTGCTGCTCGATGAGCGCGACGCGTTGGCCGTGGTGGGCGGCACGGATTGCGGTGACATAGCCACCTGGGCCGCCGCCGATGATGGCCAGATCGTGGGATTGGCTGCTCACAGGCGGAATGTAGCGGCGGCAGGCGGTGCCGGAAAAGGAAAACCGGCACAATCGGCTTGAATTGGTGGCGGGATGCGCTAATGTTCAAACACTGTTCCACCGCTGGCGGCAGGGCAGAGGCATGACCGAGACCGGGGCGACCACCAACCCTCCCTCCAACGGCAACGGGAAGGAGCCGAAAATCTATTTCCTGCCCAACCTCTTCACGGCGGGCAACTTATTCTGCGGATTTCTGGCCCTGACACGGATTGTCGAGGCAGACTTGAGTCAGGGCTATGGCCCGATCCAAGAGGCGCTGCTATTAATCCTGCTGGCGTGCATCTTCGACGCGCTGGACGGGCGGGTGGCGCGGATGGGCGGCTATGAGAGCCCATTCGGTCGGGAGTTTGACTCACTGGCGGATATTGTGTCGTTCGGCGTGGCACCGGCGTTTCTAGTGCACAAGGTGGTTTTAAAGGATGTTTTCGTAATCCGCGGCGTGGATCACTCGGAGATCGGCTGGTTCATCGCTTCGATGTATGTCATTTGCGGTGCGCTGAGGTTGGCACGGTTCAACTGTCTGGCGGCGATGCCGGAACGGGAAAACGACAAGGAATTCGTTGGGTTCCCCATTCCGGCGGCAGCGGGGCTGGTGGCATCGGTGACGTTGCTGCTCATCTGGATGGAGCGACGTGATTTCGTGGCACCTGTTCAGTGGAAGTATGCCCTGCCGGTTCTGCTGGTTTTCCTGTCAATCATGATGGTGAGCCGCGTGAAATATCCAACCTTCAAACGCATCGACTGGCGTGCGCCGCGGTCGTTTGCGAAGATGGTGTTCGCGGCGCTCCTTGTGGGGTTCTTCTTCACGGTCGGCCGACATTACCTGCCGTTGGTGATGCCAGTGATCTTCATCAGTTACCTCGTGTACGGTTTTGTGAGACCGTTCATCTCGCGTCGGATGCGGCGGGATATTGAGGAAGATCTGGCCGAGGCACAGCCGTAACCGGCTTGCCTATTCCGCGTCGGTGCTGGGGGTAACACCAAGTTCCCTTTGGCATTCCTGTGCTTGGCGGATGAGGTCCGGGATTTGCTTGTCGCGCTCCATTTCCAGTGCTGGAATCTGGCCCATAATCTCCATACGCTGCTGCTGGATAGGTCGCATGCGAAGGTTGAGCATCTGCATCTGGATGTGTAATTCCTGCGTTTTGGCACCTATGGCGGTTTGGTCGCCCTCGCCGGATTGGCGTTGCTCGCCAAGTTCCTCAAGTTCCTTCTCGAGTTTGTCCTGATCGGGCTTGAGTTTGGCGTATTGCGCGTCAATGTCAGCAAGGCGCTGCTTTAAATTCGGATCCGCAGCTAGCTTGTCCTTCAAGGTATCGCCCTCGATTCTCAGGATTTCTTCAATCTCCTCCAGTCGGCGTTGCTTAGCGCCAATAAAGACCTCGAGTTGGATAAGTTCCACCTCACGCCGCATCCAGTCCGGCCAGTTGCGACCGGTCATCATGTGTGGGCGGCTACCGGGTGCACGCGTGGAGGAGCGAGCATGTGCCTCGCGGTACAGGCGCACCTCGCGCGCCAGATCTTCCTTCAAGGTGGCCAAGTCCGGCGGGATTTGCTTTCTAAGGAAAAGGATGTAGCCGGGAGCACTGTCGGTGGCAGATGAGTAGGCTCCTAACTTGGCGGAGGTCTGGTTGGAGTCATCTCCGGCGAGAAAACTGGCGCTGCGTAGGAGGGTCTGCAGGTCGAGTTGATGCTCGGTGAGCTTAGTCATTGCAGGGTCGTCGGGTTTGGTTTGCGCGGACAACGGCGGCAGGCTAACTAATTGGAAAGTAGCGTTTGCGTTGCAAAGTGACGCAAAGGTTTGGTTGGCATCCAAACCCGTGGTGATGTTTGTGTGAAAGGTGCGTCCGGCATCGTTGGCGAGTTCGACTGATTTTTCACCGATAAACTTCTTGCGAATCTCCGCCACCTTCTCTGGCGTTAGCGTCTCAAACTTGGGGAGTGGCACCTCAATGTTGTCTCGTTCCACGCCGGCGAGAAACAGCGCCTTTTCCACATTCGAGATTATGGGGCGCTCCAAGTAAACGAAGTTGGTTCTGCCAACATCTACTTGGCTGAACACGCTGCTAAGACGGTGTTTGCCGCGCTCACTTATGGATAAATCGGCCTGTTCCACTTCCAGCACCGGCTGACTGGCATCTGTGGCAATGATCGACCGCAGCGCATCAACTGTGCCNCCNTGCGCTTTCAATTGTTCNGCCAGTNTTTTCATGCGCTGTGCCGCTTCGGCCTGACCATTCTCCGATGCGCCCGGCTGCTTGGCGAACTCCTCAAATCCCAGTTTCACCCACACATAACGTGTCCGAATGTCTTCCTTGTAGTTTTCTTCGTAATATCCCGGCAGCTGAGCCGTGGCATTGTTCACGCTGCCATTGAAGTCTGCGGGCTTCACCAGCGCCACCTCCATCTCGTAGGCCGTGTGCTGTTCCTTGAGCGCTTGTTCTGCCAGTGGCTGTACAGCACGCGTGCTGACAAAGCTGCCGCTCGCCCCCATCACTTCGTGCAATTGCTGTAAAACCATTTCGTTGCCCCTATAACGGCGGAAATCATCCTCAGTCAGCCGGTTCCGGCGCAGGAACTGAAGGACTGTATTCTGGTATAGGTTTACATCGAACAGCCCGTTTTCGTTCATGAACTGCTGCTCAATGCGGCGAACCACCGTCTCCTCGCTAAACTCAATCCCCAGTTCCTTCGCTTTCTCCAGCAAACGAAGCCGCACAAGTGCCTCGTAAGCCACGCGGTCTCCCTCCTTCTGCATGCCTTCTGGGTTGAACTGCATCATCTGGATGTTGAAGTCAAAATCCACCTTGTCCGGCTTGCTGGGAGGTTGTTGAGGGGTCGCTGACATCAGATAAGGCAGTTGCTCCATCATGTCGCCCACCATCACCTCGCGTTGGGCAGCTACTTCCTCCGAGGAAATACCACTGTCCGCCCGCCCGCCTTCAAACCAGTCACGAACGTCTACCGAGGGAGTGAAGAAAACGACGAAACTGATCACGATCACGATGATGATCACGATCCACATCGACTGCGAATGCTTGCGAATGGTTCCAAACATGATGCCGGTACAGCCGCGAAGCCTACCCAGTGCCGTCAACACCGGTCAAACCAAATCCCCGTTCGCAAAACCCCTTTGACAACCCCGTCGCGCGATGCAAAGCTGTCGCCGTCTTGGGCAGGATAAAAACACCACGCTGGTTCCCCGCAATGCTGCTCGCCGTTATCTGCGTTGGCTGCACCACGTCGGCGATAACCAATATCACTCCCTCGCGCCTGCCACGTAACACCACTGGGCTCTACAAGGTGGAAGTGATTTGGGAAAGCAATGCCGAGGCCCTCATGCCTGAGACTATCGAGGGCGTCGTGAGTGTTCAGGGGCACAATACCACCTACCCCATGAAGCGACAGCCCGGTAGCTTGACCAATCGCTGGGAAACCCTCATTGGTCCTCTTTCTGCCGACGAAGACCTTGTCCGTTACCGCATCAAGGTGAACTGGAAATACAAGGCCGTTCCCGTTCCTCGGGAAAACAGCCAGCTAACACGCCAATTTAGGCTTCATATCATCGATTAATTGGTGAATAGTCCCGCCCGCACCGCCGTCGATTGGTGTGAATAACCCGGGAATAACGTGTTAAGCAGGAAGTACATTCAAGCACCCGCTGTTCTTTTGCTGGCGTTTTCCCTCGGGCTACATTGGCTGGTGTTGCAAACTGTTGCTTGGGCGAGCATGACCCTCGATTTTGCCCGCAATGCGCCAATTGCCAAGGCCATTCAGCAAACTTTTGACGAACGAAATGCCTGTTCCCTGTGCCGCGCGATCACCCAAGGTCAACAAGCCGAAGATGATCAGGAGAGCGACGGTGTAATGGTGAAAATTGAGGCCGTGATGCACCAGCAGTTTGTACGGCCAAAGATGCCTCCCGCGATAGAACTTTCGCTCTGTAGTTCCAGCAATTCCAGTTTCGGAAGAGGAGATCCTCCCTCACCCCCGCCTCAAGTGCATGTTTAACCGGCCTACGCCGGCAACAGGTTCATCAAGCTAACCACGTCGCGATGTGCGGTGAGGTTCATACTTAACCCCTTATGGAAAATTAGATATATCGCATATTAAGTTCAACGAGTTCTCCGAATCCGGAAGTAGCCTAGCTCTTACTTTTAAAGATCAAACTGTTAATAGAAAGATGGCTTCATTCGGTCTAAATATAGATAGAACTATTAAATTTGAAAATTGGAGATTCA
>PBPF01000133.1 GCA_002724615.1 Verrucomicrobiales bacterium
GCGCGCAATTAAAGGAGACGGGGATATCCTTCGCTTATCGCAGCAAACTGGCGAAGGATACGAGAGCGGATTGTTTGGTGGTGGACAGCACGGGCGAACTGCGCCTTTTCTACGCGGCAGCAACGGTTGTGTTTGTGGGGAAAAGCCTCACGACGCACGGCGGGCAGAATCCCATCGAGCCGGCAGCGCTGGGAAAAGCCATGGTATACGGGCCTAATATGCAGAATTTCCGGGCCGTAACCACGGCGTTCGCAGACGCCGATGCGGCACTGCAGGTACGCAACGCGGCGGGACTTGAGGTCGGGCTGGCCGCTCTACTGAGAGACGCCAAGCGCCGGGCCGAGATGGGCCGCAATGCCCTCGGCGTGGTTGAACAAAACCAAGGCGCAACAAGGCGCACGACCGATATGATCGCACGCGTGCTACAAACCCGTTCCAGCGATCGCCCGGATTAAACCGCCACCTTGGGCGTCCTCGAGCGCATCATCTTTTTGATGCGATCCCGGTCGCCGCCCTGCAGTAGACGCCACATCTGGATGACTTCCTCGTGGGTCACGTTCTTCTTGATGAGGCGCTTGGGCTCCTCGCCATTGTAGAACTCCACGAAACCGTTCTCATACACATCAAGCTTCCATCCGTCGTCGTCGGAAAGCTGAATGTTCAGATACTCGGTGCCAGGTGTCTCGAGCTCTTCCAAGATTGAAAGAACTTCGCCGGTGCTCGGGTCCTTGTACTCAATGCCCTGCTTGGCTAGGTACGTTGTCATGTATCTCCACCCCCCCTTTGGGAAGAAACTCCCTCCTTGCGCGCAGCAAAATAAAAATTAGTGCGCAGGTCAAGAAAAAAGCCACCCGCAAAAGGGTGGCAGGATGCATCAAGGCGATGCTTTAAACAATACCGGTCGAGATCTCGATGCCTTGGAACCACATCTCGAGCTGCTGCTTGTTGGTGCAGTTGTCATAGGCCACCTCTTTGCTGATGCGACCGTCGTTCACGAGATTGTACATGCACTTGTTGAAGCTGAGCATGCCGTCATCCTCACTGGCGTCGATGCAAGCAGGCAGGCGGTTGAGTTCGCCGTCAAAAATCTTCTGCTTCACCAGCGGGGTGCCAATCATGATTTCCTGTGCGGGCACCATGCCGCCATCCAGTGTGGGGCACATGCGCTGAGCAATGGCGCCAACAATCACCTCGCTGTATTTCTTGCGCTGCATCTCGCGCTCTTCCTCAGGAAAGAAGTCCAGCAGACGGCCGGGCACCGAGGCGGCCGTTCGGGTGTGGACCGTGGAGAGCACCATGGCGCCGGTGTCCGACGCGCGCATGGCCGCGCCGATGGAGATGGCGTCGCGCATCTCACCCACAAGCACCATGTCAGGATCCTGCCGCAGGGCGCTCTTCAAAGCGCGCTGAAAACTCATCGTATCCAGGCCCACCTCGCGCTGCTCGATGACGCACTGATCATCTTCGAACATCATCTCGACGGGATCTTCAATGGTGACGAGGTGTTTCCGGAAATTCTTGTTCAGGTGCATTACCATGGCGGCCATGGTGGTGGACTTGCCGGAACCGGTGATGCCCGCCAAAAGCGTGAGGCCGCGTTTGGCCTCCGAGAGTTTTAGACAAATAGGATTGATGCCGAGTTTCTCGATGGGCGGCAGATCATTCTTGATGTACCGCATGGCGATGGCCCATTTGCTCGTCTGCGAAAATACGTTCACGCGGAAGCGGCCAAATTTCGGGTTGAAGAATGAAAAGTCCACCTCGCGGTCTTCTTTGAATTTCTCCACAAAGTGCTCAGGGCACATGCTGAATATGACCTTCTCAATCCACTTGCGGGTGGGCTTGGGGAAGTCGCGGTCGCGTAAGCCGCGGCTCATGCGGAAGTGGATGTATTCATCTTCCTTGATGTGAAGATCAGCCACGTCCTCGTTGACGGCGTCTTGCAGCACCATATCGAACAGGCGCAAATCATCATCCTTAATGGACATATCCTCCTCAATTCCCGAGGAACGTAGGACCATGCCGGCGGGAAACTTGAGACTGATGTCCTGGTCATCCTGCAATTCTACACCCTGATGGTTATAATCGGACTGANCTTCTTCTGCGGCCGCGGCGTCATCGGCGGCAGGTTCTTCTGCCAACTCGGCGGCCACCTCGTCCGCAGCGACATCCTGTGCCTCGGCAGCCTCGACCGCTACCGGNTCCNCAACAGGTGCCTCAGCGACTTCCTGCTCGGTCACGGCTACGGCGGCCTCAGGTGGCTCCATCTCCGTGGTAGGCGGCGAGACATATTCCTCTTGTGTAGGATTCGGGGCGGCTACGGGTGCAGCAGGTTGCGCNGGNGCCACNGCGACNGCCTCAGGCTGGGCATACTCAGTGGGGTATTGGCCGGCGGCCTGAGCCTGAGCGGCATCGTAGGCAGCCTGCTGCGGGTCGGCATACTCGACCGGCGCTGCGGGCGGTTGTGCTTGTTCCGGTTCCATTCCTCTAACACCCTACGCGAGATTTCGCGCTTTTACCAGTTTCTTTCTGTATCAGAAAGCGATTCTACCATTCCAGCACACAGGCGCCCCAAGTGAGGCCGGCACCGAAGGCGATCATGAGCACAAGGTCACCGCGCTCGATGCGGCCAGCATCCACAGCTTCGCGCAGNGCAACGGCGACGCTCGCTGCAGAGGTGTTTCCGTATTTATGGAGGTTCACGAATACCTGATCGGGGCCGGTGCCAAGGCGTTCGCCNACNGCATCNATNATNCGCTGNTTGGCNTGGTGGGGGACAACACACTTNATATCGCTGATGGTGACNCCCGCACGATCCATCACTTCTTTGGCGGCAGCGCACATGGCGGTAACTGCGTTTTTATACACCTCCCGGCCTTCCATTTTAAGGTAATGCACACGGTTGTTAACTGAGTCGAGAGTGGCCGGCTGTCGGCAACCGCCACCNGGCATGGCAAGGATGTCGGCTTTGCCGCCATCGCTGCCGAGCTTGGTGGCCAGAACGCCACGCGCACCTTCGCGTCGTCGCAGCACTGCCGCACCCGCACCGTCGCCAAAGAGGACGCAGGTGTTGCGGTCTTCCCAGTCGATGATGGAGGAGAGCTTTTCCGCGCCGATGACGAGGACGTTTTCGTGAATGCCTCCATCCACAAATTGGCGTCCGATTTCCAGCGCGTAGAGAAATCCTGTGCAAGCTGCCTCCAGATCGAATGCCGCAGCGCGGGTCGCGCCAATTTTCTCCTGCACGATGCAGGCAGTGGCCGGAAAGGGCATGTCGGGTGTGATGGTGGCCACGATGATGAGGCCAAGGTCTTCCGCTGCGACGCCGGCGTCTTCCAGTGCGCCCCGTGCGGCGTGCACAGCGAGATCGCTGGTGAACTCGTCATCTGCGGCCATACGGCGCTCACGAATGCCAGTGCGGCTGGTGATCCACTCGTCGGTGGTGTCGACGATATTCTCGAGGTCGGCGTTGGTAAGCACGCGCGTGGGTACGTACGCGCCAATGCCGGCGAGGGTGCAGCCTTGGGAATTGCTCATGGGCCGGTCTCCCGGCGTGGGGTCAGGCGGCGGCCTTGGTAGCGAGAACCTTGCGTTCCTTGTAGAACCCGCAGGCCGGGCAAGCCCGGTGGGGGATGTAAGGCTCGGCGCACTGCGGACAAGCGTTTACCTGCGGCAGGGACATCCGGCTGTTGGAGCCCTGGCGCTTGCGGCGGCGGGTCCGCGAAATTTTTCGTTTTGGTACGGGCATGGTTACTCTTTTTTCCACTCCTCCAACTGTGCCCAGGGCGATGGTGGAGGATCGGCCTCCGTCCCGGGTTCCGGCACCGTTGCGCCGTCGGCACGCAGGCCTGAACAGTCCGGCGCACACAGCGGATGCTGCGGAAAGCCNAGCAAAATATCTTCTCGCACCCATGGAGTCAAGTCCACGAAATCGCCTTGAGGCTCAATTGCATCCTCCCCTTGCAGCGGCAAGTGAAGTGCCCAGTCATCCAACACCATTGTATGGGTAAAGGCACGCAAACAGCGTGCACATTCGCAATCTACCGGNAGCTGCAACCTACCGCGCACCAGAATGGCGTCATCCAGCTGACTGGCACTGAGGTCAAAGGACAACGGTGCCATGCCTGTGACCAGTTCATCCCGAAGTTCAAGCCCCAGTTCCTCGGCGGTCAGTTCCCCCGCCAACGACTGGTCACCGTCCTTCAATTGCTCAATCGAGAGGATTAGGGACATGTTGCCTCCTTACTATTTCTCCACTCACGTCTTGGCGCGGCGTTTCCTCGGTCGCAGCTTGCGAGCGAGAGCCCGTGCCACGTGCGGTGGCACAAAGGGTTCCACGTCGCCGCCCAGTCCGGCNACTTCCTTGACCAGCCGCGAGCTTAGGTAACTGTACTTGCCACGAGGCATCATAAAGATGGTCTCGATGTGATCCTTCAGCCGGCGGTTCATCAGCGCCATCTGGAATTCAAACTCGAAATCCGACACCGCTCGCAACCCGCGCACGATGGCGCACGCCTCGTTGGCCTCAGCAAAATCCACCAGAAGCCCCGAGAATGCCACCGCCTCGACGTTGTCCATGTTCTTCACGGCCACGGATAGCATCCGCCGCCGCTCAGTCAGTGAAAACATCGCCCGCTTGTCGGTGTTATCCGCCACCGCCACGATCACTTTGTCAAACAGCCTCGACGCCCGCTCGATGACGTCCAAGTGCCCGAACGTCAGCGGGTCGAAGCTGCCAGGATAAATCACCGTGCGCACGCCCAACGTTCCCGCCCGACCCGCCGCGGTGCAAGGATATTTGGCCCCGCCGTCGCCTTTTCTCCGCCATCGTGCTATGTTTGGGCGTCGGGCGAAACTCATGGATGACGAGAAAGCCATTAACGAACTGCTCGCCAAGGACGAGCCGACCAAGGCTGTGGCCGCTGAGAACCCCAAGGCGTCCGGCCGTGCCTTCACCAGCCTACTGCTCGGCGTGTTCGGCTGTCTGCTACTCATTGGCTCCATCCTGCTTTTTTACCTGTACAAGAAACCCGTAGGCTCACAGCCCTCTGAACCTCCGCCCGCCGTACAGAAAGGCCAAGGGCCCGGCGACGCCGTCAAAGGCGCAATCTCCGACGCCATCACGCAGGCCACCAAGAAACCACTTGAGCGCGGCCAGCAAAAACTCTGGCTCAACCTCAGCGCCGGCATCGGCTCCATCGCTGGCATCATGGGACTCGTGGGCATGATCCTCGGCATCCTCGCACTGCGTCTTGATGGCCCCCCGCGTGGCACCGCCGCAATCGGCACCTGCTTTTCCCTGATCGCTTTCCTCGGCCTGTTCCTCGCCGGCTACAACAAGTTCATGGAATGGAAAATGATGCAGGAAGACGTCAACCAGATCGCCGATCTCTCTGAGAAAACTTTCGGCAAGGATGGCATCTACGGCAAAGCCTTCAAGATGGTGGATGCCATAGGCGGCAAACTCCTCGGCCCGATGAACGCCGAGCTGATGGCCGGCGGCAACCATGTCGGCTCAATGGCGCCCGAGTTAAAGGTCAACCTCGTCAACCGGCCGCGTAGTCCCGAGATTCTCCTCAGTGCACAACGCGGTGTCCGGCCCGTTCTGCTCATCTTCCTCAGCACCTCTGCCCCCGACTGCCGCGAACTCATCACCCAGCTCAAGACTCTCGACACCAACACCAACCCGCAGGAACTCCTCATCCTCGCCGTCAGCAAAACCGAGA
Organism: Verrucomicrobiales bacterium; assembly: GCA_002724615.1. GTDB lineage: Bacteria > Verrucomicrobiota > Verrucomicrobiia > Limisphaerales > UBA1100 > UBA6614. The sequence continues at coordinate 5,727 of PBPF01000133.1, forward strand.
CCCCTGAGACCCTCTTCACCAGCGTTCAGAACCTCGGCATTCGGTTCCGCACCGGCACCACCGATAGCGAACTGCCATCCCCCTACTCCGAGGCCGTGCCTCCCTCCGTCCTCGCCATCGATGCCAAGGGCATTCTTCGCGGCCACGCCGTTGGTGCCGAAAAAGTGGGTAAGCTGAACCTTACAAGGCTCGTGGAAAACCTGAAGAAACACGGGCAGCGTTAAACCACGCCGCCGTCCCCGAAGAACCGTTCCACCTCAATCGCCGCGTTATCCACCGAGTCCGACGCGTGGCAAACGTTTTTCATGCCCGACGTTCCCATGTCGCCGCGAATCGTCCCCGCCGGCGCCTTCGTTGAGTCGGTCGGCCCAAGCAATTCCCGAATCCGCGCCACCGCGTTCTCACCCTCCAGCACCAGCGCCAATACCGGCCGAGACTTCATGAAATCCGCGATATTCGAGTAAAACGACAACTCCATCAGGTGCGCGTAATGCACTTCCAACACCTCGTCCGTCAGCTGGATCAGCCGAGCACCGCGAATCTCAAACCCCTCTTCTTCAAACCGCGAGATCACTCGACCCGCATTCCCCGCCTCCAAGCAGTCCGGCTTCAACAAAATCAACGAACGTTCCATATTTGCCCCGCTTATACCACTCTTGCTCTCCAACGCAAACGTCCGCGTGAAAAAAATTTCACCATCCACCCAAAACTCACGCGCACCACACCCCGCACACAGCATAAACCCCTTACAAAAAAGCCTAATCCAATTGGCATGCTGTCTGCTCTATCTCTCACAACAAGGCAACCCGATCGCCTCAAAACAAAATTAAATGACCTTGATTAAGAGGCGGATTGGGATTCCAAAACAAGGGGCAGTTCTCTGCCCCTTTGTTTTTTTTACACCATCAAATCCCGCGGCTGCGCCACCATAGCCACAACAGTTGCAGCAGCCCTCCAATCGACATCGCCAACACTGCCGCATCGAGTCCTGCCATCGCCTTGAACATCACAATGCATGTCAGGAACACAAACACTGTTACCGTGTAAAAAGTCACCGCCTCCGTCACCGGCCTGCTGCGCTTCGCGTGGATCAGCTTGCCCTCGAAGTAACAACCCCACGTCGTGATCGCTGGATGCAGTAACGCAAACCACAAGCACGCCCTGCCCAACTCCGCCAACTCCGGCCGAAGACCGATTACCTTCAAAAACCACAGGTCCACCAGCGGCGTAACGCACAGGAGCACGATGGGCACAGTCACCGCCAGGCTCAGCCCAATCGTGAAACGCCGCAACTGCCGCTGCCCATCCGGCTCATCCAGCAGCGCCACCACGACCTCCGTGAATGCGATGCCCGCCGACCGCAACATGAACACCAGGCTGTTCACCGTTGGCCACACCGCCAGCGTCAACTCTGGCAGTGCCAACCGGCTCATTGCCCCCGTCAAGATCGGCTGGCCCAGCAACCCGATAGTCGGCGCAAACGCGATTGGCAGGTAAAACAGCACCACCTCCCGCATCGTGATCGCCGGCCCGCGCGCCTCCCGTAACACCCCGCCCAAAACCCTCCCCACCCGCCAACGGATGTACACCGCCTCAACCAACACCCCCAGTGTCACCGCCGTTGCCGCCACGACAATGCCTGCGTGTTTTTGCAGAATAATACCGGCACCCAGCACCGCCGCATCCACCACCAGCCGCACTCCCGTCCCCCACCCCACCACTCCTGACTCGCCGAAACGAATCAATACCCCCTGATGAAATCGCCGATGCGCGATAGCCCATGTCCACGGCGTCATGATCTGCAACCCCAGTCGCCCCGGCTCAATAATGTTTTCCGGTGCCTGAATGATATCCCGCACAATCCAGTCGTACGCAGGCGTGAACGCAATGCCCACGTGCAGCACAGTTAAACCTGCGCTCATCCACGTCATCAGCCGCCAAAGTTTATGGTACGAATTCCAGTCGCGACTCAGCGCCGTGGAGGCCGTCAGCAGCATGATCACCGGCGATTCAATGACAATCGCCAGCCCGAACACCATCCCATATGCCGCCACGTGGATCTCAGCTTCGGCCAGCTTTGTTAGCGCCGCGCATACCATCGGGATCTCTGCGCCCATCAACAACCAGCTGGCGGCCAGAGGCAGCCACATGCGGAAGATCAGGGCTTGATCGAGAGGTTTGCCGGAGTCCACGCGGGTTTTGAAAGATTACTTGGCAGGCGCGCACCCAGTATGCAGAGGATTCTGCCCGCGCATAGGCCACGGGCTTTTGGCTAAGCCTTTGGAGTTGGTATTGATGGCATAGAGCTTTTTGTCATGTGACCCGACGTAAACCGTGCCATCAGAACCAATGGCGGGGGAGGAGAACACAATATCTCCCGTTTCAAATTCCCAAAGCTTGTCCCCAGTCTTGCCATTGATGGCGTAGAGCTTTTTGTCCTCTGACCCGACGTAAACCGTGCCATCAGAGCCGATGGCGGGGGAGGAGTACACAAAATCCCCCGTTTTTAATTCCCATAGCTTG
>PBPF01000134.1 GCA_002724615.1 Verrucomicrobiales bacterium
GGAAAACCCGCCCTTTCTCGAACCAGATGACTTACGTTCCTTCATGCGTGCAATGCGCGCCAAGCCGCCTCCCCAAGAAACAGCCGGGGACTTACGGTTGTTACAGTATAATGGTTAATCGACCAAAAACCAGCCCACTTTACGTGTGTCGCAACGCCTCGATGGGGTCCAAGTCCGCCGCCCGCCGCGCGGGATAAACCCCAAACACAATGCCCACCAGCACCGAGATGCCGAATGCGGCCAGCACCGCCTGTAATGTCACAATGGTGGTTTTCTGTGTGTAATGCTCCACCACCTGCGGCACGAGCACACCGATGGCCACGCCGATCAATCCACCGATCACCGCCAGCACCACCGTCTCGATGAGAAACTGCGCAACCACCTGCTGCTTGCGGGCGCCCAGCGCGCGGCGAATGCCAATTTCCCGCGTTCGCTCGGTCACTGTCGCCAGCATGATGTTCATGATTCCAATGCCGCCAACCAGCAGGCTAATGCTCGCGATGGATCCCAGCACGATCTTGAAAATGCGCGCCGTTTCCTCCGCATGCCGTAAAAGTTCACGCGGCACGATGATCTCAAACTCGTCCGGCGAATGCACCAGATCCAGTGCGCGCCGCAGCGCCGGCACGGTTGCCTCCACCTCTTCCTCATTACGAAACTCCACCACCAACTCGCTCAGTTCAACACGTTCGCGAGTATAACCTCCCGCAAACCGCACCAACGTCTTAATTCCCAGTCGCGCATGGCCCGCCGTCAACGGCACATAGATATTCGAGTCCAGTGCCTCCTTGCCCGTGTCGCCTGCTGACTGCCGATCCTCCACAGTGCCTGTCTCGCGCAGCACACCCACTACGCGAAACACCTGCTTGCCCACCTTGATGCGTTCGCCCAACGGATCCTTGTAGGAAAACAACTGGTGCGCCAGCGTGTCGGTCACAACGCACACGTTGTCTGCGCGATCCATGTCGCGCTCGTTCAGGAAACGCCCGCGTAGCAGTTCAACCGGGCTCATCTCCTCGTGATGCGGCTCCGTGGCCACCACGCGGCAGATCACCATCGCTCCGTCGTGCCACACTTTTGTATCGCGGTAGACCCGCTTGGCCAGAGTGCGCCGAACGTGGTCCTTGAAGGTCTCGCGGATGATCTCCACATCCGCCAATTTCAATCCGTAGTTGGCGGTATAGATGCGCTTGTTGTCGCCCGCCGTGCTGCCCTGCGGCGGCTTCACACTGCGGATGATCACGTTGGCGCTGCCCAGTTGCTTGATTTTCTGTAACGCCTCGTGGCTGGCTCCCTCGCCAATCGCGAGCATCGCAATCACCGAGCACACGCCGAAGATGATCCCCAGCATCGTCAGCACAGAGCGCATCTTGTGCAGCATGAGGCTACGAATGCCCATCTGAACCGAACGATAAAGGGACCGGAAAATCATGGGCCGGGGAACGGCTTATTGGCGATTGGAGTGGCCAGCGTCAGCAGCCCGGTCGGCAGCATCCCGGCCCTTCAGCACGGGCGATAGCGCTACCTCCTCGCCTTCCGACAAGCCAGAGCGAATCTCAACAAACGTGCTACTGGACTGGCCAACTTCAACTGTCCGCAGTTCCGTGCCCGTAGCCGTACGCACCAGCGCCTGCGTCTGGCCATCACGCGTCACCACGCACTGCACGGGCACCTTCAACACGTCGTTCAACTCCGCGACGATGATCTGCGCCTTGGCCGACACACCCGGCTTCAGATCCTCCGGAAGCGCATTCGTGTCGTCCTCAATCCACACCTCAGTGTTGTATACCGAAATGTCCTCGTAGTAGCGAATACGGCGATCCGGCGTGGGTGCTACCTTGCGCACTACAGCCTGAAACTCGCGGTCTGGCAATGCATCGATCCGCACCACCGCCTTCTGCCCGTTATGCACGTTGCGCACCTGACTCTCATGCACTCGTACCATCGCCATCATCTGGCTGATGTCCGGCAACATGATCACCTCGTAGCCCTTGCGCACTTCGTAGCCCCTCTCGATGGGCGAGGTGCTGTAGCGCGAGCTGGAGCTGATGGCGTAGATCACCAAGCCATCCTGTGGCGCTCGCATCTCAGTCTTGGCCAGCTGGTCCTTGTAGAGCGANAGCTTCTCCTGCTGCGCCNCCAGCCCNTGCACACGACGCTCNACCACCTCTGNTTGNGAATGCACAACAGNAACNGACCTGTTCTTGGTCCGAATCTCCTGCAGACGCGCCTGCTTGAGCTTGCTGGTTAGCCGCGCCGCCTGCTGGGGCTTGTCGTATTTCTCNAGCAGTTTCTTTTCCATCTTGGCNTTCTCAATGAGGTTNCGCTGCTTTTTGATGGANAACTCGTCGAGCTTGATCTGNGAGGTGGTGGCGTAGCCCTTCTCCTGCAAACGGCGGGTCAATGCCAGTCGCTCTTCAGCCCGTTGAATTTCCTCTTCGGCCAGATCGATACTGCTATCCAACGCCAGTTGTGCCAGTGGATAGTCGCCCTCCATGTACTTCTGCAAATCCTGCGATGCAAACTGCACATCCTGCTCGGCCTGCTCATCGGCGGCAGCTGTCTCCAACTTGCGCAGTTGCAGATCCTTGCGGGCGTTGCCCAGATCGCGCTCGGCATCGATCACCGCCTTCTCCTGCCCATGGATTTTCTCCTTCAAAACTCCATCCTCGAACTTCACCAGCAGGTCGCCGGGAATCGTAAGTGAGACACCAGAACCCAGCGTGGCCCAGTCGACTTCCGGATTGGCCTGTCGCAGGGAGCCCGTAAATTCCTGTGCCGTCTGCGGCACAGCGCCCGCCTCCGTCGCCTCGCGCGAAAACCGCTTGGCCAACTCCTTCAGTGTGTCTCCAGTGGCTGTTACATACTCACGCGGCCCGCGCACCGTGCTGCCCTCGGCCACGAGATCCACGATTACCCCGCCGCCATCCAGCTCGCACTCCAGTTTCTTTTTACTGGTGGAATCCAGCGTGCCGCCCTCCTCAACAGTGATACTGAAGTCCCCACGCTCAACTTGCACGAACTGTAGCCCTTCGCCGTCAGTCTTGCCGGGCTCGAGCCACGAGGCACCCATAAACACACCGCCCAGCACGAGCACGATCATCGTGACCCAAGCCGGGTGTCGCTTGATAAATGCCTTTGCCTTTGCCATTCGTTAATTTCCGAAAACCTTGTCCGGAGGATCCACGCCGGGCAGTCCGCCATCGGCGGGCACTGTCGGCACTGGCCGCACGCCCGGAGCATTCTGCCGTCTCAGCCAGAACTGGTCCTCTTTGACGTCCAAAAACCCAAGGTTCTTCAACAGGTTCCAGCGGGCCACATGGTAATTGACCAACGCGCGCGTCAGGGCGTTCTGCGCGCTCACAAGATCCGCCTGCGCCTCCAGTTGGTCGCGAATGTCAGACTCGTCTGCCTCCAGTAGCAGGGGCATCACCGTGACCCGCTGCTCGGCCAGCTTCAGCGCGTTCTGCTGGATGCCGTAATTCTCCCGCTCCTGCTCCAGAGCCCGCACACCCTCGCGGATGTCGTCGCGCAGCGTGTCCAGTGAGGTCGCCAGCGTTCGCAGTTCCTTCTCGAAGTGAATGCGGCTCGAGCGATAGGCATTGCGCTTGGGCAGTTGATCCAGCGGCAAATCCAGCTTCANNCCGACCGAACCGCTGGTCTCACCGGGGTCGAACGAGCTGTAAAATTCGTCCTCCAATTGCACGTCCGCCAAGATGTCCAATCCTGGCTGCAAATCGTTCGCTGCCACTCGAACTTTGCGTTTGGAGTCTTCAAAACGATCGATGGTGTTCATTACGTCCAGCCGATTACCNATCGCCAGCACATAACCCGCGCGTGCGTTCACGTCCAGCGGCGGCAAACCCAGTCGCTTCAGNCCATCCAGCGCNGAGTCATCCAACCGCAGCGCCTCGCCCAAAGGCAGNCCGAGGTGTTGCTTGAAGCTGTCCAGGTATTGCCGGTACGACTCCACGCTGGAGAGGTACGATACGCGCGCNGACAACTCCTTCTGCCGTGCCTGGTCCACCTGATAGCGCGGCAGACGTTCCGCCTCCGCCAGTGCCTCCGCGCGATCACGNGCCTTCTGCAGGTTGATATAGTTGTTGTAGCTGTTGCGCACCGAGTCCTTGGCCTGCAACAAACGGAAATAATCCGTCACCGTGTTGATGGCGAAGGATTTCTGGTAATGGCTGTAATCGCGAATAGCGTAGACGACGTCGCGCTCGGCTTGCGTCAAAACTTCCGCCGCCATCTCCGCGCCTGCGCCGCGTAGGAGTGGCTGCGTCAGCGACAACGTCAGTGCCGGCACCTTGGGTTTGCCACTGAAGTACAGCACGAGGTCGTTGGCCAGCGTGGCCGAGAAACGGCCACCGGTGGTCAGCATCCGGGATAGGGTCACATCAAGATCCGAGTCGCCCTTCAACGCGCCATCCGTTGTCCGACCCAGCCCGAGGTCCACGCTGGAGGAGGAAACACGAAAGGCAAACTCATGCCGCGTGCCCGTCAACTGCAACGCACTCAGGTAAAGCTGCTCGCGTTCGAGCTGATATTCGCGATTGTTCGCCACCGCCATGCCGAGCGCGTCCGGCAGTGTGAGCTTGCGCGAACCGTCGGTGAGACGGTCGCGGATGATTTCGCCAGGCGGAATCGAGCCCGGCTCACGCTTGGCATATTGTGTGTCGATGCTGAACAGGCTGCGGCTTCCAAGTATCTGCCCCTCACGCTCGGCGATAACCTCATAGACCTCACGGTCCGCCGCCTTTTCATACTTGGCCGCGCTGCACCCGAGCATCGCGATGCCACAAAATATATAGACAAGGATTCGCATACTCCTGATAAGGACTGAGGCTATCAGACGTCCGGAAATGGAAAAAGGTTCAACCGAAATTTCCACGAATTATCATTAATCCCTACAGAGAAAGTTTCTCGAATGTCTGCGCTAAGGTCCTACGTGTGACGCAGTGCCTCGATGGGGTCCAGATTGGCAGCACGAATGGCGGGGTAGATGCCAAAGGCCATGCCGATGCACACCGAGATGCAAAAGGCCAACGCGATGGACCATGTGGTGAATATGATGGTTAACTCGTATTGATAATAGGCTTGAAGAATCCACTGGGCGAGGAGTGGGGCGGTATAGCCGAGTACAATGCCTAACAGACCACCGCCTACTGAAAGGACGCTGGTCTCCACAAGAAACTGCCAGACAATGTGTGCCTTGCGTGCGCCGAGCGCGCGGCGAACACCGATCTCCTGCGTGCGCTCGGTCACTGTCGCCAACATAATATTCATAATGCCAATACCACCAACGATGAGCGAAACGGATGCAATGGTTGCCAGCACGATTGTGAAAATGAGATTAATCTTCCGGGCGGTGGCCAGTTCGTCCAGTGGCACTCGAATGACGTAGTCCTCCTTGTCCTCATGTCCTTTGTACATGGTACGCTCAACCATGCGGGCACCGGGAATCACGTGGTCCATGGCATCAAACTGTACCCGCAGGCGGTCAATCTCAACTTGTTTAGCGGTAATGCCGCCGGATTGACGTTTCATTTCAATATCCCCGTAATGCGCACGCGCTGTGGCAAAAGGAATGTATACGTCGCCATAGAATTCATTCTGCGCACTCAGTTCGCTATCCTTATCGCTTATCCCCTGTTCCACGTCCATTCGCCTAACGCGGCCATGAGCAAGGTTGCCTCGCAGTTTGGCATCCGTTCCATTAACCTCATAAATCCAGTTCTTAGGCGTCACAAAATAAACCCGGGCTGACTGATCAATAAACCACTTGGCCTCAGGTGTATCCTGTTCTTCAATTCGGGTTTGCAACAGGATGGGCGGCAGTTTGTTTAAGGAGATGACATGGCTGGCATTGATATCCCCCTCCCGGTCGATGACTGAAGCCACCATTTGTTCTGTGGCGTTTCCTTCCTTGAGTTGCTGCCGCCGGCTTTCAATCAGTTTGTCGTTGGCAGCCAATTCTACTTCCAGTAGCTCCTTTAACCGCCGCTTCTCACTTTCCTCAACTTGTTGCTGACGCTGTTCCTTTTCATCTTGGATTAAATCTGCCGGTGTGCGCACCAGTCCCACCACCCTAAAGAAGATATCGCCTACCCTGATCTCATTATCCAATGGATTTTGGTAAGCAAACAATTCCGATGCCAGCGTTGTTGAGATTACACATACCTTATTTTTTTGTAACTCATCCTCCTCGCTAAGGAAACGCCCCATCACCACTTCGGCCTGACTGAATTCAAGAAAAGTTGGCCAAGTGCCAAAGATTTGAAGGTCCTTTTTGAAGAACTTATCAAAAACCACGTTTTCCTTGCGAATCTTCTCAGGCAAAACCCGAACTACCCCATCGAGTAACGCAATACGATCAACGTCCTCCCATTTAACACCGTATTCGGCAATGAATCCCGATTGTTGTCCTGACTCTTCAACTTCGATAGGTTTCTGGCTGGTGATGATGACATTGATCGCGCCAAGCTTCTTGATTTCCTCCTCGGCCTTTTGCTTCTGCCCCTCACCAATGGCGAGCATGGCAATGACAGAGCAGACGCCAAAGATCATTCCCAGCATCGTGAGCATGGAACGCAAGGGATACAGCATGAGACTGCGTGTGCCCTGTAAAATGGCGCGGAAGATGAACATGTCAGCCAGTGCGGGTCATGTTTACCAGTAGGTCAGTCACGTTGGGCGCGTGCTGGAAGCGGATATCCAGCACATCAATCATCATCCTCCTTTTGAGTAGGTGAAGCTTAGTTACCGCCTCTTCCCCCAAATCCCCCACCACCGCCTTGCTGAAACCTTTGCATCATCCGTTGGCGGGCTGCATCGGCTTCGTCTTTGGTGATGCCTCCATCGCCATTTGAATCCAAGGCGCTGAATTCACCCATGAATTGCCTAGCGCGTT
>PBPF01000135.1 GCA_002724615.1 Verrucomicrobiales bacterium
CGGGAATCACCACACTCATTGGCAAATCATCCACCTCCGTCGGCCCCATATTCCCCAGTGCCACGAAAAACTCCACGTCCTTCGGGCGTGCCTGTCGCAACATGAACTCCTTCATCCGGTTCTTCGCCCGGTCATACGCCTCCACGCTGGTGATCTGCTTGGCCTTGTATGGCTGAATGGCGTCACGGTCGATGTCGTTGTAGACCGGCGCCATGATGAAAAACGTCATGAACAGAGCGAACCCGATCATCAACTGGTTCGCCGGCACGCCCTGCAGCGAGAGCGCATTTCGCAGAAACGAAAACACAATGATGATCCGTGTGAAACAAGTCAGCAGCAGGATCAAAGAAGGCGCTAACGTCAGCATCGTGATTAGGAACACGATGCGGATTGCAACGTCCACTTCCTGCGGCTTCTGCGGCAGGTTCATTCCGATATTGAAATTGAAACCCTGCGACGATGCCTGTGTCGCGTTGTCCTCCGCCTGAGGTGGGTCGCCAATCGGCTGTTCCTGTGCCTCCAGTCCACCCAGCAGCAATCCAACCAGCAGCACCAACCCGAGCAGCCGGCGCAGAAGGCCGCGCTGCCGGGTGGGTGCTGGGTGCTGGCTTGGGTGCTGGGCTGTCATGAGGTTCTCCGAGCAAAAAGGTTCTTCAGTCGAGCCACAAATGTGCGCAAGGACGCTTGCTCGCGCGCCGGCCCTTCAACCGCCTGTTGCAGTTGGTTGGCAAACGAGCCTTGGGCCGGCGTGTCATCGACCTCTAGCGAGGCAGGCGGCGTGTCCAGACCGGTCAGAAACTCCGTGCCGTTGGGGGTGTCGGAAATCAGGAAGCGCTGCTCGCCATACTTCACCACGTGCAACGAGTGCCGGGCGCCCAACGACTTACTTTCCACGATCTTAAGATTCGCCTCGTGCGCCGAGACCGCGTTGAAAAACCGAGTGCGCTTGAAAATGTATGCGCCGGCCAAAAACAGTCCAACCACCAGAAGAAGCGCGCCAAGCAGACGCACACCCATCTCGGTGAAGTTGACTGTGTTGGGCTGGATGGTACGAGACTCGGCACCGTCCGCAGGATTGTATACTTGCGGCAATTCTGTCTTGGCATCGACGGCCGTGGCATTCGAAAACTCCGCGGGAGTATCTGCCGTGACCGTAAAACATACGGCGATGGCCGCCGCTCCAGCCAGCATTCGGGAGCGAATGGTCCTCATAATCGAGCCCTTTCCTGGGGCAATGGTTTTCATCCGTGTTGCAAACCGCCGGGGTTTCCTTCCGTGGCAGCCCTTTGCACCCGGCTGTCCGGCAGTCTGGCATTGGCGAAACACGCCAATGTGCCACTAACAAAGCAATTGGCATGCCATCTAAAAAATTGTGAATTATTGAACAAAAAACGCCAATTATTGGCGTTTTTCAAGANTTTGAATGNGCTTAACCGACGTCTCTGGCAGGTTTTGCCTAGCCGTTAGTTCGGCTTGGTGGAAAGCACTTCCTTGATGCGGATGCCGAAATTGTCATCGGCCACAACCACTTCGCCGCGGGCAACGAGTTTCTGGTTCACATACACGTCGACATTGGCGTTGGCAGGTTTGTCGAGCGAAACGACGGAGCCGACGCTCAACTCCAGTAGGTCCTCCATTGTCATCTGGCANCTGCCNAGTTCGGCGGAGAGCCGCAGTGGCACGTCCATNAGGAAATCGAGATTTTGAGTGTGTTCAGCGGTTGCTTCCATGGNTAGTAGTTGGTGATGCGTTCAATGATTTCCACCGCGCATTTCTGTTCGAGGCTCCCCAGACGGCACCGGAATTTCGGTTTGCCAGCCAGGGTCATCTCGACATTACGCAGGCGCTCNGGGTCGAGGGGAATGATATCCCCTTCCTTCATGTTGGAAAGATCGCGCGTGGTGATGGGGATATCCGGCCATTGGGCCACCACCTTGACCTTCACAAGGTCGTAAGCGGGGTTCCACATCTGGCGGATGTATTCCTCATGTTCCTCCAGTTCCTCATCGGTGTCCACCGTGGTCTGCATGGCCAAATGACGGATGATGGAATCGACGCCACGTACAGGCAGGAGCATCTGAATCTGGTCAATGCAGTCTCCAATGCTGGCCTCGATGGAAATATGGTAAAATGTTTCTTCGGGCCCTCCAATTTGCAGAAACTGCGGGTTGACCTCGTGCCCAACCAGAGTGGCGCGCAGAGGCTCGTCGTAATTCCAGGAGTTACACCACTCACGCATGGTGAGCTGGCCGATCTGATCCACCAGCGCTGTCTCCACCTCGCGCAGTGGTCGATCAGGATTCACGGAAACCGCCAAGCCACCCAGCATACGATCGGCAATGGTAAGCCCCAACGGCTTGGAGACATCCATCACACCGATAGCCTCAAGCGGATGAATCTTGAAAAGAATCATGTGCCGCGGCGCTTCAAATTCCTTGGCGTACTTTGGTAAATCCACCACTTCCAGTGATACCTGTTCCAGTGAGATTTCTTTCCGCAAAAACAGTGACAAACGCGCCGCCAACGCCCGCACGATCACGGCGTTTTGGTTCTGAAACTGGTGCACTTCCGTGGATGACAGGGAGGCGTTGGACCCCACGGTGAAACTGCGGATCGTGCTCTCGGGTACAGTGTCCTTCTGGCCAGTGTGGCGATGAAAAGTAACGGGTTCCTCGGAAGAACCTCCCTCCAACTCTTCAGTGCCCTCCTCGACCACAGCTTCATCGGCATAGCTGCGCGCTGCCCTCGGAGGGGCCGTCATGTCGCGGAACAGCTTGATGTCCGATGATTTCTGGAAAATGCGTTTCATGGCNCTTACTGCATCACCCACTTGCTGAAGAAGATGCGCTTCACAGGCGCAGCATGACCGGCGGCCTTCAATTCGCTGTTAAACTTGGAAAGCAGCGTCATCTTGATCTCTTCTTGCACGTAACGCTTCTGCAAATCTTCAATGGTGCGATCCTCCAACTCATAGCGNACAATCTCCTCGAGCACTTTCGAATTCTTTGCAACNCGTGCCTTGAANCCCTTGTCGCCCTCGTCAGTGCGCCGCAGGTAAATCTCCGTCACGAGATAGCGCCGTCCTTGGGTACCCTTGGGGTTGATGGTCACCGCGTGCTTACCGGTGGGGCTGTTGGTGTTTACGATCGGCACGAGTTCATTGGGATCATCAGGCGTGCCAGTACCGTCACCTTCCTCACCTGCTGCTTCACCTTCCTCACCTGCTGCTTCGTCACCCTCCTCACCTTTTCCTTTTTCACCTTCAGCATCACCCTCTGCTCCTTCATCCGTTGAAGCAACCGGGCCAATGACAGCCTCAATACCACTCTTTAACGCCTCGATCTGGGGCTTCATCATGAAAAACCACACGCCNNNCGCCATGCCANCGCANAGGANAGGCATCAGGATGAGCGGCATGAACGCNCCGATGCCGCCACCCTTCTTGGCTGGCTTCTGCTCGGCGGCGGCATCCGCACCCGCGGCATCCGCACCCGCGGCGGCATCACCACCCGCGGCTGGATCTTGTGGCATTTGGGCTTCTTCCTCGGCCATGGTCTACTCCTTGTTAATCGGTCAATTTTNCNAAGAATTTAGCGTTTTTACCGCTTTAACTGCATCATTTCCTGCAGAATTTCGTCACTGGTGGAAATCACCCGTGCGTTGGCTTGGAAAGCACGCTGCGTCGTTATCATTGTCGCAAATTCCCGCGCCATGTCAACGTTCGACAACTCCAACGCACCCGACTCAATGCGCCCAAGACCGGCGTTACCAGGTGCTTCCGCACCACCCAAAATTTCCGTTGCCGAGGCCGTGTTGCCCGTTGTTCCCAACGGACCGGCTGTACCAAGGTTGGAATATAGGTTGCTGCCCTGTTTCATCAACGCCTGGGTATTGTTGAAATTCTGTGCAAGCACTTGCCCACGCACATACTGTGTGCCGTCGGTCAACAGCATGTTGATGTTGCCGTCGGCGCCCACGTTAAAGGACGAGATACTAGCACCGCCCGTCAGGGTATACTGCGAGTAGCTTTGGCCAGTCAGCTCATATGTGTTCTTATCGGCGTCCAACTTATAATCCGCCTGCTGGCTAAGCAGCTCGTAGTTAGCCGGTGCGCCGCTCAAGTCCACAATGCCTGTGCCGGCCACGGCACCTGCGGCGGTCGAGTGCAGCGTAACCGTGTTCGCATCCACGGCCCGGGCGTAGTAGGTAGACGTGGTATTGGCACCCGTGGGGGCAGTGGTGTTGAATTTGACCGCCGTGCCAGTGGGAATGGAATGGCCGGTCTTGGTCAACTGATCCGTGGTGGTGTTAGCCCGGTTGAAGTTCGCCCCATAGGAACCGCCAGAGGCGACGTTCGTGAAATTGATCTTGTCGGTGCCCGTAGAGGCATCCGATATACTGGAGTGCAGTGCAAACTTGTTGGCATTGATCACCCGTACATAATAGCTCGTGGAGGTGTTGGCCCCTGTCGGCGCCGTGGTGTTAAACCGAACCACATCACCAGTTGTGAAGCCATGGGCGTTTTTGGTAATCTCATCTTCGCTGGCGTCCACCGCAAAAGTTGTAAGCGTCGCCGCAGTAAGGTTGGCCTTGTTGCCGTTTGTTGGCGTAGCGCCGGTGTGCAGGCTAAAGGTGTTGTCGTCAATCTTCTTGGTATAATACGATGTGATCAGGTCCGCACCACCCGGGGCGTTGGTCTTGAACTTGACCTCCATTCCATCCACCAAGCCATGAGCGGTTTTAGTGATCTGGTCAGCGAATGGATCCACTTTGATGCCTGTCAACGAGGTCGGCGGGGTACCAGTGGATCCGGTGAAATTGATGGCATTAGTGCCTGCGGCCGCGTCAGAGGCGGTGGTGTGCAGCGAAAGTTTGTTGGCCGAATCCGTCGCGTCTGCACGCACGTACAGCACGGTACTGGACGTGATCGCCGGGTCCGTGCCTGGCACGGTGCCCGAGAATCGCACCTGCATACCCGTGGAAAACCCGTGCCCAGCCTTTGTCAGCGTCTCAGTGGTGGAGTCGACAGTCACGCCCGTTCGGTCGGTCATATACGCACCCACGTCCATCTTTAGGTCACCAATTTGCTTCTTGTCCGCGTCGGAGTAGGCCGGCGCGAGCTTGTTCAGGCCTTGTACTCGCTGACCACCATTGGTCACTAAAAACCCATTTTTATCCGTGCGAAAATCTCCTGCGCGAGTGGCAAACAACTCGTTCGTCGTCGGGTCCTTCACCAGGAAAAACCCTTCGCCGGCTATTGCCAAGTCCGTACGCACGCCTGTCTGCTTGATCGCACCCTGAGTGAAAGAATTCTTGATGGCCGTGATGGACAGGCCATTGCCAACCTGCATGCCGGTAGTGCCGGAAACCGTTGCCGTATCAGGTGTCGGTGCCCGTAGGGTCTGGTTCAGCGTGTCCGCAAAGTCCACGCGCGCGGCCTTGTACGCCACCGTGTTGATGTTCGCCAGATTGTTACCGATGGCATCGAGCCCTGTCTGAAAGGTTCGGATGCCGAGTACGCCGGTGTTTAATGATCGGATCATGGTATCTGCGTCCTGTCGTTACTGGGTTTCTGTCTTTTTATCACCATCCGTGGCGCTCACATGAATCACGTCCTGCAAATCAAAACTCCTGCCGTTAATGACAATCTTCGGCTCGCCATTCTCCTTTTGCACCTCACGGACAGTCCCGCTCATCCGCTCGCCTTCTCCAAACGCCACGGTCACATGTTGTCCCAACAGGCCCACCGCGTGCTGCATGCCCTGTTCCTTCCGCATCACGGACATATCGTCGCTCATCTGACGCGACTGCTCGAGGCTGGTGAACTGCGCCATTTGCGCGATAAACTCTGTGTCCTGCATGGGTGCCAAGGGGTCTTGGTTCTGCATCTGCGTCACCAGCAGTTTCAAAAACTCATCCTGTCCCAGCATCTTCACCGGCACGCGTGGGTTGGCCTCCGGTACTGGAGCGCTGTTCTGGTTGGCAATGGAAATGGGGTCAATCATTCTTCTGTTCCTCAGGCCCAGTTCTCCCATCCATCATAGGTACTGGCAGCCCGGGCCGGGGTCTCTGCGGGTTGCTCCGCGTCTTTCTGCTGCCAGTTTTCACGGTCAAATCCCCCCTCTTGATTGTGTTCGTCGGGGTTAGTTGAAGCGGAGTCGCGGTCGCGACTACCAGCTTGCGGGTCACCGGAGTACGCTTGGCGGGATTCCTCGCCTGACTCCAAATCCTTTAGATTCACGCCGCGCTCGGATAACGCCTGCTGCAAATCGCCCCAGCTCGACATCAGTCGGCCCATGTCGCCCTGCTGCATACGTGTTTGAATTTCCAAACCAGCCACACCAACCTTGATGGTCAGTTCCATTTTTGTGAAATCATCGGGCCGAATCTGCACCGACCACTGCGAATCGCCGCGCGCCCGGAACTGCGTAACCCGCGCCCAAATTGCCTCCAGCACTGCGTTTACCTGTACGGAGGGCTGTGCAAAAACCTGTGCCGGGCCTTGAGACTGTCCAGTGGCGGCAACACCCTGTGTGTTTAAAACAGGCTGCGGCAATTCGGCATCCCTTGCCAAATCCTGCCCCGTGCCGCCACCCTGCCCAGAAGCATCTTCCTGCCGGTTTTGCTGTTGAAGATCCATGGCCAAGGCACTGCCCGGTTTGGGCTCGCCCGCTGGATTAGTTTTCACCTCCGCAAACATGTTCGGATTCCTCGGAGCAGAATTCGTGCCGTTCGGAGGAGCCTTCTCCCCTCGCTCGGCCTTGGGATCAGTCTTGCCCTCTAAAATCCGCTGCATTTCGGTAGAACGCGTCTTTTTATCTTCCGCAACATTCAAGCGGGATTTTTGTTCCGTGTTCGTTTCTTCCGCCTCAATAGTTTCCTCGGCACTTAAATCAATATCCTCGGTCACATCCTCAAGCTCGG
>PBPF01000136.1 GCA_002724615.1 Verrucomicrobiales bacterium
TACGGGCGGATGATACGGCTTTGGGCGCACGGTACAAGCGCACAAAAAAACCCGGCCTCCTTCCGGTGCCGGGTGGGGGCATAGCCCAAAACTATTCTTCCTTTTTCTTGTCCTCGCCGGCGGCTGCTTCACTGTCGTCATCGTCGGCTTCGATCTTTTCCTCTTCGGCAGCAGGCTCGTCTTCGGAGGATTCCTCATCAGCATTTTCCTCACTTGA
Organism: Verrucomicrobiales bacterium; assembly: GCA_002724615.1. Taxonomy (GTDB): domain Bacteria; phylum Verrucomicrobiota; class Verrucomicrobiia; order Limisphaerales; family UBA1100; genus UBA6614. The sequence continues at coordinate 218 of PBPF01000136.1, forward strand.
AGTCTCCTCTTTTGCAGTTTCCTCAGCAGTAGCTTCCTCGGCTGCCTCCTCAGTGTCTTCAGTGACGGTCGTCTCTTCCACGGCAGATTCTTCAGCTTTTTCCTCAGCGGGCTTGGACTCGGTCTTTTCGGGCTTGGGCTTGGCGGATTCCTCCTTGGTCTCAAGCTCGGCCTCGACCCATTCGAGTATGGCCATCTGCGCAGCATCGCCCTTGCGGTAACCGCCGATCTTGATCACGCGGGTGTATCCGCCATTACGATCCTTGAAACGCGGGGCCAACTCGTCAAAAAGAATGTGCACCACGTCTTCCCCAGCGCGCCAAGCCTGTCGACGTTCACGCCCCTTAAGCTTACCTTTCTTCTCGAAAAAGGTTCGCGAAGGTGAACGCAATCGGGCAGCAGCCAAGCGGCGGTAATGGANGGACTTNTCTTTATCCTGCCCCTTTTTNCCAANGGTAATCATTTTGTCCGCAACCACACGCGCAGCCTTGGCCTTAGCAAGGGTGGTCTTGATCCGACCCTGACGTCCGTCACGGCCTTCCTTGATCAGGCTGCAGACCATGTTGGCCAGCATGGCGTTGCGGTGTTCGCTGGTACGNCCCAGCTTNGCGGTTCGTCTACGATGTCGCATGGCTTATTCCTCCTCGTCGTCGTCCTCAAACGACAGNACGGGACTGCCGCTGCTGACCGGCTCACCATTGCCAGCGGCGGGCTTGATGNCTTCAAGCACGTCGTCATCAAAGGCCATACCCAGTCCGAGGCCCATCTCGACGAGCTTGTCCTTGATTTCGTTGAGGGATTTCTTGCCGAAGTTGCGGTACTTGAGCATATCGGCTTCGGACTTGTTGGCCAACTCGCCAACGGTGGTAATGTTGGCATTGTTCAAACAGTTTGCAGCGCGAACAGACAGCTCAATCTCGTTCACACTCATTGCGAGTAGTTTCTTCAGCTCGCTNTTCTCCTCGTCATTGCGACGATCTTCCTCCTCGAACTCAATGGCGTTCTCGTCGTAGTCCACAAACACGTCGAGGTGTTTGCGCAGGATGCCGCTGGCCTGTGTAAGGGCATCTTCCGGGGAGATGCGACCATCGGTCCAGACCTCGAGATCGATCTTGTCATAGTCGGTACGCTGACCAACGCGGGCATCACCCACATCATAGCGCACACGNGTNACCGGCGAGAAGATGGAGTCGATGGCGATCACNCCGATTTGCTGGTTGGGCTTCTTATTTTCGTCGCCGGACAGGAACCCGCGGCCAACCTGTACTTCCAACTCCATGAGAAATTTCTTCTTCTTGTCGAGTGTGCAGATGTGCTGATCAGGGTTCACCAACTCAAGATTTTGGTTCAACTCGATATCTCCGGCCACCACGGGGCCGCTCTTGTTGACGGAAATAATGAGCACCTGCGGCTCGCGCGGCGTCTGGCTGTCTCGGTCGTGCCGGAATTTCACCTGCTTAAGNTTGAGAATGATCTCGGCAACGTCCTCTACGACNCCNTCAATGGTTGCAAACTCATGCTGCGCGCCATCTACCTTGATGGAGGTTATGGCCGCGCCNTCAAGCGAGGAAAGCAGCACGCGCCGCAGCGAGTTGCCGATTGTATGNCCATAGCCAATCTCAAAGGGTTCAGCGGTGAACTTGGTGTATGTGTCCGTGACAGTCTCCTCATGCTTGTGGAGCTGTCGTGGTTGCTCGAATGGCGCCAGTCTTATGGGCATTGTATTTCCTTTGGTTTTGCAATTTTAACCTGGCCTCCAATGTAATTCCCGTCTCACAGGAGGCCCATATAATTGCGGCTAAACCCCCACCCGGGGGTTCGCACGGTTTAACGGGAATAAAATTCCACGATCGTCTGTTCGTTGGCGATCGGTTGCAAGTCGTCGCGTGAGGGCAAACGGCTCACAGTGCCCTTCATCGCATCCTTATTTAATGCCAGCCAGTCGGGCACGGCACGGCTGGTAGATATCTCCAGGTTACGCGTGGCCAGCAGGCGGGACTTGTTGGAGTCCTTGATCTCTACCACATCATCCACGCGACAGGCGTAGGACGGGGTGCGGACGCGCCTGCCATTCACCAGCACATGGCCGTGCACGACCATCTGGCGCGCAGCTGCTCGTGTGTAGGCCAAGCCAAGGCTGTACACCACACTGTCCAATCGAGTCTCGAGAATCTGCAGCATAATTTCGCCGGTGATACCCCGACGCCGGATGGCCTTCTCGTACACGCCACGGAACTGCTTCTCCATCAGCCCGTAGTAGTGGCGCATCTTTTGTTTCTCCATCAGCGCAAGGCCGTAGTCAGTCGTCTTGCGGCGCATGGAGCGCGGCCCGTGGATACCGGGACGGTAATTCTTGCGCTCNAGATATTTCGACGGGCCAAACACAGGCTCGCCAAAGCGGCGGCTAATGCGTAGTCGGGGTCCGGTGTATCGTGCCATGGTTCGTTAAAAGGTTTTAGACACGGCGGCGCTTGGGCGGTCGGCAGCCGTTATGGGGTACTGGGGTGACGTCCTTGATGGTGGTAATGTCCAAGCCGACGGCCTGAAGGGCTCGGATAGCGGACTCGCGGCCGCTGCCGGGGCCCTTGACGCGCACCTCCACTTCGCGAAGGCCATGGGCCATCGCTTCACGTGCAGCGCGCTGGGCAACCTGCTGAGCAGCGTAGGCTGTGCTCTTACGGCTGCCTTTAAAGCCCGCACGGCCGGCAGTGTACCAGCTGATAGGGTTGCCTTGCATGTCGGTGATGGTCACTTGGGTGTTATTGAACGTGGCCAAAATATGTGCAATCCCGGTGACAACGTTTTTGGATTTCTTGGCCTTGATGACCTTGACATCACCAAGGTCATCGGCCAGTAGTTCGGCGGCTGTGGGAGCTGAACTTTTGGATTCCTCCGGCTCATTCTCGCCCTCACCTTTCTTAGACTCGGATTTCTTCTCGTCCTTAGCCTCGGATTTCTTCTCGTCCTTAGCCTCGGTCTTCTTCTCGTCCTTAGGTTCTGAGGCTTGAGCCTCGGGTTTGCCCTCGGCGGCCTCCTGGGGCTTTTCCTGTTCTTTGGGTTCGTCAGCCATGGTTTAAATCCTGTTTAATGGATGCCCTTCTTGGCGTTCGGGTTGCGCTGCACACCGACGGTCTTCTTGGGTCCCTTGCGAGTGCGGGCGTTGGTTTGGGTGCGCTGTCCGCGTGCCGGCAAGCCGCGCATGTGGCGCAGACCGCGGTAGGACTTGATGCCCTTGAGGCGTTTAATATTGGTCTGCAGTTCGCGACGCAGGTCGCCCTCAAGCATCATCTTCTCGCCACGAATCTCGACGTCCTGCAAGGCCTGCACGATTTTGGTCTGTTGTTCCTCGTCAAGGTCCTTGGCGCGGACTGCCGGATCCACACCAGCCTTTTCCACGACGGCAGCGGACACGGCTGGACCAACGCCGTAAATGGATCGCAGCGCAATGTCGATGCGCTTGTTTGGGGGGATGTCAATTCCGAGCAATCGTGGCATAGTTTACCCTTGGCGTTGCTTGTGGCGCTTGTTCTTGCAGATGACACGAACCACGCCGCGGCGCTTGATGACGCGGCAGTGTTCGCAGATTCGCTTGACGGAGGCGCGCACTTTCATGTTGTTCCTTTTCGTTATTAAATTCTACCTAACTACCCTAGCGGATTCTGCCCTTGGACAGATCCGCGGGCGACACTGTCACCCGCAACGGGCTGCCCTCGACCACCTGGTCGAGGTTGGTCCGTGTTTGCCGCGTGGCATGAGCCACGAGGCGGTGGCCGTTTTCCAGCTCAATCCAGAAACGGCCGTTGCCGATCACATTTACGACGCGGCCTTCGGCTTCAATGCCGCAGTCTCCAGACATGTCAAAATCTCAGGCTCGCCTTCGGTCACCAGCACCGTGTGTTCCTGATGAGCCGAGGGTCGACCATCGCGGGCGATCACAGTCCAACCATCGCGCATCTGCTTGATGGCGGCGGTGCCAATATTGACCATGGGCTCAATGGCCAAGGCCATGCCCGCCTTGAGCTTGGGCGTAGCTCCCGCGCCAACAAAGTTCGGGATCTGCGGTTCCTCGTGAACCACGCGCCCGACGCCATGTCCCACGAACTCCCGTACCACGCTAAAGCCATTGGCTTCGACGCGGTTTTGCACGGCCCGGGAAATATCCTTAACGTGATTTCCGGGTAACGCGCAGGAAATTCCATCGTACAAGGCTTCGCGAGTCACATCAATCAATTTTTGGACCTCCAAACTGCATGATCCCACGGACACCGTACGCGCGGTGTCGCCAATGAAGCCGTCCACTTGCACGCCGCAGTCCAGGCTGACAATGTCGCCGAATTGCAACCGCCGATCGCTGGCCAAGCCGTGTACGATCTCCTCGTTCACCGAGATACAGATGTTGCATGGGTAGCCGCGATAACCGAGAAACGCGCTCTTCACACCCTTCTGCTTGATGAGACCGGCGGCATACTCGTCGATTTCCAGAGTACTCACGCCGGGTCGCACAAAGTTGCAGGCTTCCTCCAGCACTTCCGCAGCCACACGGCCCGCCACTCGCATGGCGTCCCGTTCGGTCTTGGATTTGATGGGGATCATGGATCATCGTCCGCGGATTTTGCCCTTTTTCAGGAATCCGTCGTAGTGGCGCATCATGAGGTGACTTTCAAGCTGCCGCATGGTGTCAAGCATAACGCCGACGGTGATAAGGATGCTGGTGCCGCCAAAGAAGCTGGATACGGCAAAGGGGATATTCAGCTGGTCGCTCATGATCGTGGGGATAATGGCGATGACAACCAGGAATACCGCGCCTGCCAACGTGAGGCGGCTCATGGCGTGATGTAGGAAATCACGCGTGGGTGCCCCAGGCCGCTGACCGGGGATGTAGCCGCCGTATTTCTTAAGGTCATCGGCGATCTGCGTCTCGTTGAACTGCGTTGCAACCCAGAAATAGGAAAAGAACATGATCATAGACCCTTCGAGCACCAGAAACCACGGCTCGCCATAGGCTAGCTTTAGGGACAGGGTGTTGAACACGGAATACAGTAAGCCGCCGGTAACGTTGCCCTGTGGATCAATGCTTGAAACCGCCGGGAGGCCAGCCAAGAATTGGAAGATGGCTTGCGGGAACATCAGGATGGCTTGCGCGAAAATGATGGGCATCACACCGGCATAGTTGACCCGCAGGGGCAGGAACGAGCTGCCGCCTTGATACATCTTACGACCCACAGCACGCTGTGCGTACTGTACTGGGATTTTCCGTTGCCCCTGCGTCATGGCAATGACGGCCGCCACGATGCCCAGTAGCAGGCCCACTAGCAGGAAGCCGTGGAACATGTTGAACTGCGAAACCATCTCACCGTCCACCATTTGTCCCGCGAACATATCCCAGAGCGACTGCGCGGCCTGCGGCAGACGCGCGATGATGCCAATGGTGATGACCAGCGACACGCCATTGCCCACCCCACGCTCAGTTATCTGTTCGCCCATCCACATCAGCAACACAGTGCCGGTGGTAAGCATGAGCATGGTCTGTATTCGATACCACGTGCCTGGATCGCGCACGAGTTCGCCCTCCAAATCCAATCCTTGGAAAACGCGCCCTGGGTTTTCCCAACCGATAGACATCACGTAACCCTGACCAAGGCAAAGTAGCACGGTGAGGTAGCGACCGTATTTGATGATCTGTGTGCGGCCACCTTCTTCACGAGAAAGTTTGCTGAGGCTTGGCACCACGGCGGTCATCAGCTGTAAAATGATCGTGGCGCTGATGTAAGGCATAATGCCCAGCGAACCGATGGCACAACGTTCCAGCGCACCACCGGTAAACAGACTGTACAGGCCCAGCAGGTTGGGACTGCTGCCGTCGGGGTTATTTGCCTCCGCCTCACGCAGATCGTCGAAGGCTTTCAACAACACCTCCCCGTCCAAGCCAGGCACAGGTGTCAACGCCACCAACCGGCAGATCACCAGAACGAACAGGGTAAACCAGATTCGAGAACGCAGCTCGGGAATCCGGAAGCAGTTCGCGAGGGTCTCGAAGTAGGTCTTGAACATCGGGCGAACCTGCTACTCCTCGGACTTGGGCTCCTCAGCGGGTGGCTCCTCGGCCTGGGGCTCGGTGGCGGCGGGCGCCTCTTCCTGGGCCTGGGGCTCCTCGGCGGCCGGGGTTTCCTCCTGTGCCGGGACCGCCTCAGGCAGCGCATCGCCGTCGGTGGGGATGGGCTTCTTGCGCGGGGTTTCCTTTTTTGGCTTCTCGATCACCGTGCAACTCCCGCCAGCAGCTTCGATCGCAGCCTTGGCGCTAGCACTAAAACCCGTGGCAGTCACAGCCAGCTTCTTGGTGAGCTTGCCCACACCGAGTACCTTGATGCCGTCTGACTTACCATTGGCCAAGCCGGCGTCGCGGATGGCCTGCTCGTCCACCGTGGCACCCGCCTCAAAATTCTCCTCAAGCCCCTTCAAGTTCACCGGCAAAAGCACGGTGGCGAA
>PBPF01000016.1 GCA_002724615.1 Verrucomicrobiales bacterium
TGATTCGGTTCTTCGCTTCATCGAGCTCCACATCGATCACGTAATCGGCCTGTTGCTGCCAATACCCTGGCCCCGGTGCCCCTGATGCACGCCGCATCGCATCCGGTGTCGGCCACACATCGTCGAGTTGTTTAAAGGGATCCCGCGGCGCTGCGCCGGCTGAGAACGAAAGGGCAACCAATAAAATAAAACGAGAGACAGTCATGGCATGTTCAAAAGTTCGCGATGGCCGGTTGATAGCCGATTCCCGCAGCCAAGGCAATGCTCGTCTTGGCTACTTGATGTCCGCCGTGAATTCCCCGATCGGCGTCTGGAAACGGATGCGCAATGGCAGTGTGCTCTTTGAGTCCTCGAACCAGATCTGCATGCGCGAGTCCTCGCCCTTGTTGAAGATTCCCCGAAAGTTTCCCAAATCCGGCTCCACCAAGATTGCCGCGAATTCCTTGTTGCCGATCCGGATGCGCTCCCGTCCCTTCACTTCCGCGCTCATCGTGTATTTCGACTTCCCATCCGTCACCGTCCATTCCACCGCCTTGCCCGAGTCGAAGTCCATTTCGCGGAATGCATAGATCATGCTTAGTGGGTCAAAATANCGTGCCGGCAATGCCACCGGTGCACCGGGTGTTTCGCCGTTCAGGCTGCGTGCTACAGTAGAGTTGGCCTCGTTGAACACCAGCTTCACCGTGCGCGGTTTGCTTAACGGAAACTGCTCGGTGTACTCGTATGATTGCGACCGTGAGAATCCCGCGTTCATCACCGATACCGCGTCATAACGGAACTTTCCTCCCATGCCCGAAAGCTTCAGCTCGAAGCGCCAAGGNTCGCCTGGACTCTTGCGCGGCCCCACAGCAAACACTCCGTNGCCCACCTGCGCCTTTAAATACCACAAGTGATATTCCGCCCGTTCCCCCGCCGAGAAGCCAACCGGCCTGTACTCCATTACAATCGTACCGTTAGGCTCCGTGCCGTTTCCCTCTTCCGGCCCGGATACAACCACCTTTCGCGTGCGATTCTGATCCCGCACCAGTTCGCGTGCGGCATCCCGAGGTGTTTCATCCGGCACATGCTCCACCCGCGAGGGCGACATCAAAACCGCCACCACCCAAACGAGCAAAACCAGTCCCGCCATCAGCAGGAACATCCACAGCGCGCTCTTTGCGATGCGCCGCGCCATCGCTCGTGACTGCTCGCCCTCGTCCATCGGTTAATCCCGTGCCCGGTGCTGTCGCAGGCGCCGCGCAAGCTGAAACGCTACCTCGAGGCTCTGTGCGTAGTTCAGCCGCGGGTCGCAATGCGTCGTGTAACTGCGGGGCAAATCTGCCTCAGAAAGTTCCTGTGGCCCGCCCGTGCACTCCGTTACGTCCTCACCTGTCAGCTCAAAGTGTACTCCGCCCAGTANGCTGCCTGTTTCCTCGTGTACGTCGAACGCCGTCCTCAGTTCCGCCTGCACGTCATCAAACCGGCGCGTCTTCAGGCCCGTCTCTGTCACGCGCGTGTTACCGTGCATGGGATCACACGACCACGTCACCTTCCGTCCTTTCACCGATTCAATCAGCGTAGGCAGTGAATCACCGATGACCTCTGCACCAAAGCGGCTGATGAGCGTTATGCGGCCGGGTGTGTCATCGGGATTTAGAACGTCCAACAGTGTGTTCAANTCATCGGCGGNCATGGACGGCCCCACCTTGATGCCCACGGGGTTGCGGATGCCNCGCGCATATTCCACGTGAGCACCCTCAACAGAGCGAGTGCGATCGCCGATCCATACCATGTGCGCTCCAAGGTTGTACCAGCCGTCGCGGCACTCATCTGTCATNGCCNCTTCCCATGGCAGATGTAATGCCTCGTGGCTGTTGTAAAACTCAACCGTCCGCAGCGCNTCGTGACCNTGTACTCCNGTGGATTCCACGAAATCCACGGCGTCCAGAATGCGCTCCACCATGTCCTCATACGCCGCGCGGTTGTCCGAGCTGCGCACAAAGCCGAGGTCCCAGTGATCGGGATGGTGCAAGTCNGCAAAGCCGCCATCGAGAAGTGCGCGGCAATAGTTAAGTGTGGCAGCGGAATGGTGATAAGCCTCCACCAGTCTAGAAGGATCCGCCTCGCGTGCGGTGGCTTCGGGCGCGATGTCATTCACCAAGTCGCCACGATACGAGAGCAGCTCCACGCCATTCACAGTCTCCGTGTCGCTTGAGCGCGGCTTGGCGAACTGCCCCGCCAGCCGACCCACGCGGATGACCGGCAGCCGCGCGCCCCACGTCAGCACGAGGCTCATCTGCATTAAAATCTTCAGCTTGGCCTCGATGGCCCGCCGATTGCAGTCAGCAAACCGCTCTGCACAGTCGCCTCCCTGCAGAAGAAAAGCTTCCCCGTTCCCCGCTGCCGCGAGTTGCGTGCGCAGCAGGTCCACCTCCCCGGCATCCACCAGCGGAGGCAATGACCGCAGTCGATCGATGGCATCGGCCAAGGCATTCGCGTCCGCGTATCGCGGCTGTTGACAAACCGGTTTGTCGCGCCAGCTTGCGGGGGTCCAGTCCATGTGCACCCATCGTTAACGTGATGGACAGTCCGGCGTCAAACCGAATGCACACGTGACAGAGCGAAGGATACCGTATTCAAGCAATGGATGATGGGCAAATCTATCGATGTGCAATCTAAATTCACCCGAAACCCTTGGCTTAGACCACGTGATTGTTTATCGTGAGGCCGTTCACCGCTATCAACATGCGACNTGCTTCTGGATTCCGAGTCGTTGCACGAGAAAGCGGAGAAGAAGATTTTGTGTGTCGGCACAACAGAATACTTAATGGGAAGAAGNAGCAACAGCTGAGCNTTTGCAGGAGATATCGATGGGAAAATTGATGAGCATCTTAGTTGCCGTTTGGATTGTGGCGCTGGTTTTGGTTGTTCCGGATCCACCGAACATGTCGATGCAGTTGTTCGGTCTAGNGGTGTTGTTCGTGGCGTTNCGAATCATCGCGGAGGATCCNCGCAGTGCCTGAAAAGCACGGAGTTGAGTNTTAGCAAAGTTTCGNGCCCGACATNANAGGCCATATGACTGAGGGNTGNCAGTAACCCTTTTTCNACCGCGCTTCATTCGCCCTTCGCGGCGGCAGGGCTGGGCGTGGCCAGCTCGAAGATGACGTGGGTACCTTGGCCAATGTGCCTGATATTCAACTCGGGCTGGCCGGGGATAGCGATGCGGCCGGAAAGCTTCTGATCCTTGTAGGTGAGTTGGATCATGGCGCCGGGGGTATCGTGCAGGTTACCAACGACCGTCTGCTCGCCTTCGACTTGGGCGTGTTTGGCGGTGAAAACGGCAGTGGCGGGGGGCTGAGTGAGGTGGTTGAGGCGGATGTTAGCGCTGGACTGGGCGAGCCGCTGGAGTGCCTCGGGGTTCACGCGGGCGTAGCGGGGNTTTTTANACAGTGGGTTGGGNTTATATCCGGCGGGGGGTGTGGAGATGTCGGCGGCAAACAAGTCAACGGGAGGCGGCGGAGGCGCGGTATTGGGAGATGAGGCGGTTTCACGACCGCAGCCGGCCAACAGAAGACTGAGGCTGAGGATTGCTCGCATGAAGTCAAGGTAGCNCGGGATGGGCNCGGACGCAACTGGCGGTACACCCTTGACGGGATGCGTCGGCCGCCGACACACTCGGTCGACCCAGTAAAGCACGCCACACGCGTGATATTTTTAAAGGAACCACATGACGATGGAAACTGCCACACAGANGGAGATGCTCGCCGAGGTGCGAGAGTTTTTANATAAGGACGTGCACGGAGCCGTGATTGGCGGCGCGGAAGTGATGGCGAGCGACGGGGCGACGTTTGAGACGCACGACCCGGGAAGTGGCGAGACGCTGGCGACGGTGGCCAATNTGACTGCCGAGGACGTGGAGCGCGCGGTGGCGGCGGCGCAGGCGGCGTTCGACGAGAGCGACTGGGCGCGGATGCCGGTAAACGAGCGGTGCGTGTATCTGCACCGACTGGCGGACGCGGTTGAGGAACGCAAATCGATCATCGCTCAGATTGAATCGCTGGATTGCGGGAAGATTTATGAGCAGGCGGTGGCGGACGTGGAGAATTTTATAACGACNCACCGGTACTTTGCGGAATTGGCGCAAAATCTGGAGCGGCGCACGGTCATTGCGGTGAAGGAGCACGAGGCGGCAGTGGTGCGGCATCCATGGGGACCGTGTGGGTTTATCATCCCGTGGAATTTTCCGTTCGTGCTTTGCGGCTGGGGCATTGCGCCGGCCACGGCAGCGGGCAACACGTGCGTGGTGAAGCCGGCGGAGGACACGCCACTTTCAACCCTGTACGTGGCGCATTTGGCCAAGGAGGTTGGGTATCCCGACGGTGTGGTGAACGTGATTCCCGGCTTGGGAGAGCGGACAGGCGCAGCGCTCTCGGAACATTCTGGCCTCAAGCGGATGAGCTTCACTGGCTCGCCCGAGGTGGGGCGACTTGTGGCGCGCAATTGCGGGCAAAACCTGATTCCGGTGAAGCTTGAGTTGGGTGGCAAGGGTGCCGCGGTAATTTTCAACGACGTNGACATNGACGAGGCGGCGGGCAAACTTGCAGAGGCGATTACTTTCCATACCGGCCAGGTTTGCTGCGACGCGACGCGCTGGCTCATTCAGAAAGACATTTATGATGACTTCGTCAGCGCGGCTTCTGATCGATTAAAGCAGGTGCAGATTGGACATCAAATGGACGACGGCACCCAGATGGGACCCGTGGTGAGCGAAGTNCAGCGCAGGCGCGTTTTGAGCTATCTTCAGAAGGGNGTGGCCGGAGGCGCGGAGATGCTGTTGGAAGGCGGTGCGGCGGAGGTGGCCGGTCGTGATGGTCATTTCGTGAAGCCGGCACTCATGGCGGGCTCGCTGGACAACGTGGCGGCACGCGAGGAAATCTTTGGGCCGGTGGCGTATTGTGCCCCGTTTGGCGACGAGGCGGAGGGCGTGCGACTGGCAAACGACACGGACTACGGNTTGGCCAACAGTGTGTGGTCCAGNGACCTGTCGCGGTGTCGGCGTGTGGCGGAGNCGTTCGACGCCGGCAACGGCTGGATCAACTCACACAATGTGGTGGTGCATGGNGTGCCGTATGCGGGTGTTAAAAAGAGCGGCATGGGCGGCGGCGTAGTNAGCTTGGAGACGCTGTTGGACTATCACCGAAACATATCGGTGATTCGGCCTTTATAAAATCGGGACACAAAAAAACCGGGCTATGCCCGGATACGGAAGTGCTGTTCCCTTACCAACGAAGAGATCCGTCGCGATTCCAGATTTGGGAGGAAACGATTTGGCCGTTCTGGAAGTTGGCNTTCATTTTCAACTGCGCGGTGCCCACAAAGTACCAGTACACCCAGCCATCATGTAGCACGCCGCCTTTGAAGACACCCACGTATTTACGGTTGCCATCGGGGTAGTATTCCACGCCCATGCCTTCGCGGCGACCATTGGCGAACTCGCCTTCGAACAGTTTGTAGGGAATGTTTACGGTGACCGGCTGGCCATCACTGAATTCACCGGTCGGTTCCTGCACGATCTTATACAGGATTGACTTGCCGCTGAAGGGCTTGTCGGCATCCTTGGAATAAACGAGGTAGTCTCTGCGGACCTCTAGGAAATCTGGGGCACCCGCAAGGAGCGTGGAACCATCAACGGGCTCCACGGGCTTTGTGGGAGTCTCGGCTTGGCCTTGGTCCTTCTCGCCAATAGCGTCAAGCAGCTTGTTCAAATTGCCGCGCGCATCTGGCTTTTCGGCGGGCTTTTCTGGCGGGGTGATTGGGTCGGGTGGCTCGGGGGCTTTGGGCTCTGGAAAAACAGGGTTGCCTGGCACGAACGCCGGCCACTTATGTTCGCCGGCCTTGGCGACCTTTGTAGTCGCGGGGGTTGAGGAGCCGTCTTCAGGCTTCGCGGGCTCGTTGGGTTTGGCGGGATCAGCAGGCTTGGTGGGCTTTGGAGGATCATCGGCCTTGGGTTCCTCTTTGGTTGGTTCAGGATTCTCCGGCGGCTCGACCTTCGAGGGCTCGGTCTTGGGGTCGACACCCTTCTCGTCGGGTTCAGTGGTTTCGGAGGGCTTGTCCGGATCTGGCTTCTCGGNCGGCTTTGTATCCGGGCCGGTCTCGGCTGGAGGCTTGGGAGCGGTGGCTTCACCGGCCGTGGCAAAGGTTATCTCGAACCACTTGCGTTCTCCTTGCCAGCCGGTGCGTTTCACTTCTTTACCGGCAGCATAGGTGCGTTCGATCTTCACGTTGTTGGCGTGCCATTCCGTCCAGGACTGAATTTCACCATTTTGATAAACTACCTCTCGTTGCTTGGCGCCATCCTCGCCAAAGAGCACCATCTTGCCGCTCAANGGCAGGTCGGAGCCTGCGGCGAAATGCAGAGGGCCTTTCTTGCGGACCTCGTCTACTCCGCTGTCGTCCTTGACCGATGGCTTAACGGCTGGTTTGGCAACCGGCTTTTTATCGGGCGGTGTCGGTGGTGCGGGGACGTCTGTCTTGAGGGGATTTTCGTCGGTGCTCTTGGGNGGATCTTCAGCTTCAGCAGGAGGAGCAAGCGGGTTCGGGGTTGGCGGTGTCTCAGGCTCGGTAGGTGCGGGCTCGGTAGGNGCGGGCACTGCCGGTGTTTTCGGTTTGTCGTCGGGCGCGGGTAATGCCGGAGGCGCACCGGGTTTGGGTTCTGCGGCTAACAAGCCGCCCGTGGCCAAGGCAGCCGCGATCGCGGCCTGTAAAATGGGCTTCATAGTGGTCACTATAGTATTCGGGGCAAGGAATGCAAACTTTAGACGTTTTTTTACCGGCAACGTTTCCAGCGACAATTCCAGAATTGCAAAAAGCCCCAGTTTTCAGCTATAAACTATCCACAGGATGGACTTGGCACGAACGGCATTTGGAACTTGGAGCGGCGGTCGCTATATGCANTTTGGCGAAAAGCTGGAGGAGGAGCGTTTCACGGCACTGATAGATCGCGCGTACGATCGCGGCATCCGTGGCTTCATGACCGCCGACGTGTACGGGCAAGGTGCTGCCGATGAGATGCTCGGGCAGGCATTGATGGATAAGCCACGTGAGAGCTACTGTCTCGTAGGTGCGGTGGGCCATGATTTTTATGAGGGCCAGCGCGAGGGTGCGCGAGGGTTTCCGCGATTTACCGACTCAGACCTGCGCGGGCCAGGCGAATATGCCGAATACCTTCGAGAGGCCACCGAGAAAAGCCTCGTTCGTTGCCGAGTGGACAAGTTTGATCTGCTCCTTCTCCACAACCCCGACGCCAACGGCTATACCAGCGAGGCGGTCTGGGATGGCATGGCGGCTTTAAAGGACGCAGGCCTCACCGACCGCATTGGCGTTGCGCCCGGCCCTGCCAATGGTTTCACGCTCGACATCATCCTCTGCCTNGAACGTTTCGGCGATCGGATGGACTGGGCGATGGTGATTTTAAATCCGCTGGAACCTTGGCCCGGCGGTCTTTGTCTGCCTGCAGCTGTAAAGAATGGTGTGAAGGTCATCACCCGAGTCGTCGACCACGGCGGTTTGTTTCACGACGACGTGCATCCCGGGCACGAGTTTGCCGAGGGCGACCACCGTGTCTACCGCCCGGCAGGCTGGGTGGAGGCCGGCAACGAGAAAATGGATCGTATGCGCGAGGTGGCCAATCGCCACGGCCTCACCATGCTCCAGCTCGCCTGCCAGTGGAACCTTGCCCACGACGGGGTTGAGAGCGTCATCCCCACACTCATTCAGGAAGCCGGAGGAGACGCCAAGGCCATTGAGTCCAAACTGGATGAATTGGCGGCACTGCCCGAGCAGCAACTCACCGCGGATNACCGCGATTTTATTTCCGATATCGGCAACAACAAAGGTTGCATGGACCTGAAGGGGGCGAACCCCAATTTTGACGGNCCCGAGCCGCTGCCGGATCGCTGGGGCCTGACGCCCGAGCACGAGGAGGTTGGAGCGCGTTGGGGCATTGAGCCCGCGCGCGACCTGGTTTGCACCATGTAAAAAACAACGCGGCCCGCGCCGTGTGCATCCTGCTGCTCGCCTGTGCGACTGGCTGCACGCTGTCCATGGCCGAGCACACGATTCGTGCCACAGGCCGATTCGCTAGTGCCGCAATCACCAGNGGNGGCGATGTCGTGGGNGCCGCCNCCAGCACTGCNGTGGGNACGGGGCTGGACCTCATCAATCAATCTTCCACCCATCCCGTGGGCGGCAAGCTNGTCACCCTCGTCAACCCCGAAACTGGCNTTCGACAAGACCTCATCTGGCGCGAAGGCATGAACATCTACACCGCCCGTCGCACGCTGGCTATTACTGCTGCCCCACCCACNTATGAGATCACNCGCGATGGCCNAACCCTTGAGGCCGCTTACAATACTGTCCTTGAGCCCGGCGACGTNGTACGCTGGGTCGCACCGTGAAGGATAAATTCATCACCGCCAAGGAGCGTTGGGCAGCNAAGAAGCGAGGGGACACGCCCGCGCCACGCTCGGGGGAACGCCTGCCGCCTGGACAGCATGAAGTAACGAATTTCCCGGTGCTCGACATGGGCATCCACCCTGAGATTTCGCGAGAGGAGTGGAANCTGACTCTCCGTGGGCATGTGGAAAATCCCGTGACGCTCGANTGGGAGCAGTTCATGGCACTGGAGCAGTTTACCGACACCAGCGACTTCCACTGTGTTACCACTTGGAGCCAGTTCGACATGCGCTGGGAGGGCGTGTCGTTTTTTACACTNGCCGGGTTGGCCTGCCCAAAGGACTCCGCCACGCATGTCTTCTTCAANGGTTACGACGGCTACTCCGTGAATACCACAATCGATGCCNTGATGGATGACGACACGCTGGTTGCCCACTCGTGGAATGGCGAGCCATTGACAGTTGAGCACGGCGGCCCNGCGCGTGTCATNGTGCCCAAGCTCTATGCTTGGAAGGGTGCCAAGTGGGTGAATGAAATAATCTTTCTCGACCGCGACATTCTTGGGTTTTGGGAAGTCCGCGGCTACTCCAACACCGCTGATCCCTGGACCGAAGATCGCTTTGCATGATGGCGTTCTGGAAGAGCTGAGCTGGCTCAATAATCCGCTCTACCCCCCCTACTGGTTGTTATTACTGAGGGCGTTATTGGGTTTCAATGGCCATGACGGCTTCAGCTGAGACGGTTGTGTCGACCTTTACCTAGTGAGTTTTTCGCATCGTACCGATGTAGCTTACGACCCTGCAAAAGTCCGAGGTCAAATAACTCCCGCGCAACGTGGACAACTAAACTTNTCTAGGTGCATCGGCAGCTCCGAATCTCTTAGTGGGCATCGATGCCTGTAGATATCTCAACAGATATATAAAAGATTTTCGAGAGACAAGCATGCCTATGACTGCAGTTACAAATGAAGAGGCCATAATTCATTCTTACAATTCTTNACAAAAANTTTTGAAGCAAAAAACCCCATCGACGTCTGCCTTCNCCGAGGAGAACATGAGCCGTTCCAAAAAAATTCAGATCGTGGCAGCTGCAATGTGCGTCATCGGGAGCTTTTTTTTATGGCACGTCTATAAAAAAANTCAGGAAGAAAAAANTTCGCAGATCACAAATAGCGAAAGCATGCTGCCGGACAGTGAGTTGATGAATCCCGATNCACAAGGGAAGTTTTTTGGAGGCATGCCGAGTGTTCCGGTTCCCAAGAATATACCCGGAGTGACGGATGTGTTTTTGTGGGAATCCTCAAAAATCGANCTGCCCGACGATGCCAAGGTTTTTATGGTGTCCCAAAATGGCAACGTGCGCGCGTATCTTCCCGAAGGCATGAGCNATACGGATACCCACATNGTTCATGATACTCTTGGCCAGCAANCTATCACTGTGGCTTACTGCGATGTGACTGAGCATGGCCGTGCCTTCTATCGTCAAGACATCAAACCCGAGGATTTCCGAATGGGAGGCTGGAGCGGAAAAGAAATGTCAATGTTGATCAAGGG
>PBPF01000137.1 GCA_002724615.1 Verrucomicrobiales bacterium
CTTTTAAAACACGGCGACACGCCTGAGTTGGGCGGCCTCATCGCGCCGCGCCCGTGCATCTGGGAGGTTGGCTCCGATGACGGCCTGATCATCCCGGGCTGGGACGCGAAAATGAAAACCCGCATCCAGCGCGCCTACACCGCGTCGAAAAAACCCAAGGCGGTCACGTTCCATCATTTCAAGGGCGACCACCGCTGGGACGGCACCAAAGCAGTGCCCATGCTGAAGCGGGTACTGGGTTAATTGCCGGCGGGAAGGAGGAGGTCGCCCGGCTTTAAAACGACCTTGGATGCGCCAGGAGCAAAGCCGAGTGCGGACCGATTGAATTCCACTTTCCGAGCCACCAATTGGCTGATGCGGCGGCCGTTCCGCTCCACGTGGTAACGCATGCCGGGCTGTGCGCCTTGTTCGCTGCCAAAATTCGCGGTGGCGATGTTGAACTGGGCGTTGAAATTCATGATGGCAAATGGCCTGACAGGCTGGAGGTCGGGCTGGTTCGGCTGTGTGTTCTCCATCCGCGACAACTTGCTGGTGAGCTCGGCCATGCGGCTAATGAGGTCCTCGTTGGCATCGCTCAGCTCATCGACTTGCCGGCGGGCTTCGGCGAGTTGACTTCGTAGCTTTTTGATGTCATCAGCATTGGCTGCTTGTGCGGGCTTGCGAATGACCACCGGTTTGCGCGCCTTGAGTTCTTGATTTTCGCGTGCGAGCTCACGGTTGGTCGCGGACAGTGCTTGAAGTTCGTGTTTCGAATTTGCTGCGTTGTCCTTGGCTTCCTTGGCGGCATGATCGCGCGCGGACAATTCATCCCGGAGTGCACGGATGATCTGCATGCTGTTTTCGGCCACCTTGCGAGCTTTGTTGAGGTCGAGCCGTGCTTGATTGTTGGAGTGCCGGAGACGGGCAATCTCATCAGGTGATTTACACTGCTGTTTGAAGCCAGCGATGACACCGCCCTGTTGACGTACTTGGTTTTCCAGCTTGTTGTTGTGGTCAATCACCACCTTGGCATGGCTGCGGAGGTCGTCCAGTTCATCGGCAAGTTTTTTTTGCCTGCGCTGCATTTGTTCAGCATCGTTCTGGTGCGCCTGAATGTCCCGGTTCAAGGCATTGTTCTTTGCCTGCAACGTGGTCCGGCTTTTCTCGGTTTCCTTTTGCGCATGGTTCAGGATGGCACTGTTTTCCGTCCAAGGGCCGAGTAGCAGCCATATCATGACGAGGCCCAATGTGATGACGAGCAGCAGGCACACGCGGGTGATCCATTTCTTGGGCCTTTGATAGGGCCGAGGAATTACAGGTGTAGCCGAGAAGGGCAGGGGAGGCTTTGGGTTGCCTGCATTCATGGTCAGCGGGCCGCACTTGGGGTGCCCATTTTAATATACACCCGCCCGACCGAAACGCAACTGACTCAAGGCAGTATTAAGGCCTCCGATTTGCGTCTAAGGAAGGTGGCCTTGTAGTCGTGGTAATAATTGGTCTGCACCTCCACCTGATTGATCCAACGACCGCGCGTGGTGACCGTGGTGCCGTTGACGGTGATTTGTTCGCCGGGGATGTACTCTCGCCGGTTCACGAGTTCCTGTTCCTTGCGTACATACTTAGTGGAAGAAACCACCACGTGCGCGCCAACCGTCCGGGCTTGTCGTGCGAGATGGGTTCGACCGGGTGTGCGGGAGGAATGGAACTCGGCTGCACCCACGACTTGATGCTCATTGAATGCCAGCTCGTTCACACGTGCATCATGATTCTGCATGGTGGTGCGCTGGATGTCCGGCGCCTCAATCTTCACAGTCGATTCCGTTTCNGGTGNCATCTCCCAGAGGAAGTTGGTCTTGTACTGATTCTCGGTGAGACCATCGAGGATGGANCAGCCGCTGAAGAGAATCATGGACAGGAGCAAAGCCCCCAGCCTACCCACTGAAAAGGTGTTGAAGTTCATGGTTAAGCCCGTTTTTAAAAATTACGCACACGTATCAAAAAAGTTACGTAAACGTACTAAATGTTTTAAGGGTGTCAACCGGTTTTTTGGTAAAAAATCACCACGGGACGAATCCCGTGGTGACCAGCCGCGAGGCAAGGCGCGACTGTTGGCCAGACCTAACAGAAAGCATTCCGAGCGGAACCTGTGTCTTCCGGTGGGAGCCGGGCAGGGTTGCTGGTTTGTCTGACGGTACTTTCAACCCTTTTTCCCAGAAGGTGGCTGGCCGATTGATTTAAATAAAGGTCGGCAAACCAAATCTTCAATCGGCTGATGCCATAGCAGAAGTGATGCCAATCTGGCAAAAAAGCACAAAAGTGAACAACTTTCAGGCAGACTCGGCGGCCAGTTGTTTCAATCCCTCGCCGCTCAGGCGAAAAACCCGCCATTCTTGCAGAATCTCGGCCCCAAGTTTTTCGTAGAAATCGATGGCGGGCTGGTTCCAGTCCAAGGCCACCCACTCAAACCGGGCGCAGCCGCGATCCACGGCGATTTTTGCCAAGTGCACGAGAAGCGTCTTACCTATGCCGTGGCGGCGAAACTCCGGCTTCACGAAAAGGTCCTCGAGGTACAGCCCGCGCCGACCAGTGAAGGTAGAGAAATTGTGGAAATAGACGGCGTATGCGGCGGTCTCGCCGTCCACTTCTGCAAACAAAGCCTTGGCCACCGCTTCCGGTCCAAAAAGCGATGCGTGCACGCTCTCTTNCGTGGCCACCACTTCGTGCAGCAGTTTTTCGTAATCGGCGATTGCGCGGATGAACTCCAGCAACAGCGGCACGTCGGCCTCGGTGGCGGGGCGGATGATGAGGGAGTCGTCAGCCATGGTCAGTTGCCCTTCAGGCTGGCCCGGTATTTGTACAGCCCAACCNGCTCGAGGATGTTTTTCAACCGGCTTTCATCCAGAAATCCGGAAACCTCGAGGTCTTTCAAATGAATCCAAACNGCTTGGATGTACCTGTGTTGCACCATGAATTGCACCCACTTGTAAGCTTTCTCGTNTTGATCCAGTTGCCCGTAAATCCAGATTACCGCCCCTGGAGAGACGTGTTCCTTTCCCGCTTCCGCAATCTGAAGAATCCGGTCCAAGGTTGCCTTGGCTTCATCAGATCGGGTTCCCAGCTTGATTTGGCAAAGCGCTTCACCCGCTGCNGCTGTTGGCCGCCCTGCCTGCAGTTCCTTTATCCTTTGGAACAAAGGCANCGCCTTTTCAAAACTACCTTCTGCGAAATGCCACCGCGCCAGGCAGCGTAGGGGAAGAATGCAACTGGGATGATCCTTGGCCGCTTGGTTCGCGATGGACCAGGCTTGTTCTTCTTGGCCGGTATGCTTTAAAGCTGCGGCGTATACCCCGTTGATGACCGGGTTAAGTGGCTCGCGTTCGTACGCCTTCCGGATCAGTTCCAGTCGCCGCTGGTTGTCGCCAATGACTTCATAAAATTGGCCGTACCAGCAATAGGTAAACGCATGGTTNGGATTAAACTGAATGGCCTTTTCATAGGAGTNTGCCGCCGCCTCAAAGTCCCAGTCGTAAAACAGGTGAATGTTGCCCATCGCCGCGTGCGCCTCGCCAAGCTGCGGGTCCAGGCGCAATGCCAGTCGTGCAGATTTCTTGGCGCGCGGCATCACATCGGCCGGGGGTTCCACATTGTAGTAAAACATCATGATGTCGGTGAACGCCAGATAACAATGGGCCAACGCAAACTCGGGGTCGTGGGAAACGGCCTCCTTGAATTTCTCGCGCGCCTGGCGCAGTCCGTCATCGGTTCGCTTGATCCATTGCTGGCGTCCCTCGAGATAAGCGACCCAGGCCGTTCGGTTTTCCGTGGGAGGTCCCGGCATTTTCATTTGGCGGATGGCGGGGGCGGCTCTGGTGCCGTTGTGCTCAATGGTTCTAACACCAAAAGGGATGGGGTCNGCTGCGGCCACGATCATGGGGATGGGATGCCCCATCTTTGCCGCGATCTCGCGTGCGATAAGTTCCTGCACGCGCAGCAGNTCCTTGAACGCCACTTGATCCCACTTGTTGCTCCATGCAATTCGGTTGCCCTCAGATAATTCCACGCTAATCGTCAGTCCATCTTCTCCCACCTGTTGCACAGTGCCGGTGAGAAGCCAGTGTGCTCCAAGTCGTCCCGCGATGGCCTTGGTGGTTTCCAACTGGTCACGAAACACCTCTGACGAGCGGCGCGAAATTACCACCAGCTCACCCACGCGCGACAGGTGCCGCCGGATGTCGTCGGGCACACCGTCAGTCCAGATGCTGCTCGTGGCTTCGCCCTTGGTCTCAAAGGGGAGAATGGCAATTGTGTTTGTGGCGGGCGGCGGTTCCTCGGGTTTTAAAGCGGCTNCTTTCTTTTTGTCGACGGGCTGGGTGGGATCGGTTTGCGGCGATAAAAAATTGATCACCAAGGCTCCCAGCAGCACGAACGCCAGCGCGCCCATCGCGGGTGCCCAAAACGCGCGTGCATTTGCAGAGGTTTCGACCGGCATTTCTTCCGGCTCAATCACTGTTCCTTCCGGCAGTCCGTGGGACGTAATCGCGAACACCTGCAGGGGCTGCGCTACGCCCTTCAACTCCGGTCGACCCAAGAGCTGTGTTGTGAATTCCGGGTGGCTGGCGATGTCTTGCTGTATTTTCTCCGACAACGCCACCCCGCCCACAGGCGACAAAGGCTCGATGCGAGAGGCAATGTTCACCCCGTCGCCCAATACCTCCGAACCCTGNAGCACGATGTCCCCCTGGTGTATGCCAATGCGGATGCGGAGCCCCTCCACCTTGCCCGCCGCCTGCTGCATCGCCACTGCGCACCGTACTGCGTTGAGGGAGCTATCAAACGAGAGCAGTAAACCGTCGCCCATCTCCTTGAGCCACCGGCCCTCGTGCTCCTCCACCAGTGGCTGAAACAACTTTCGCTGTCCCTCCAACAGCCGCAGTGCCATCAGTTCATCCCGCGCCGACAACTCCGTGAACCCGGCGATGTCCGTGAATACGATGGCGGCAAGTTTGCGGGATGACTCTGGCATGAATGAACGTTCCGCCGCATCGTATCCCAAAACATCGACCCGACAAGCCTCGATAAAAATGGGTTCCTTT
The DNA here is from genome assembly GCA_002724615.1 of Verrucomicrobiales bacterium. Lineage (GTDB taxonomy): Bacteria > Verrucomicrobiota > Verrucomicrobiia > Limisphaerales > UBA1100 > UBA6614. Next base: position 5,073 of record PBPF01000137.1, read on the forward strand.
TTTCCAAGCTCCCGTTACCCTCCGTCAGCCATGAAGACCTCCCTCCTGGCCCTGTTGTTGACCGCTATGACCGTCACTGCCGCCCCCGTTGCCATCGTCATCCACGCCGGTGCCGGCGGCAAGCCCACACTGCCTGCCGAACTCGAGAAGCAGTACCATGCCGAACTCGCCAAGGCTCTTCGCGCAGGCCACGCGGTTCTAAAGAAGGGGGGCGCCGCGATGGATGCGGTCGAGGCNGCAATCGTTGTGATGGAGGATTCTCCGCTGTTCAATGCCGGCAAGGGCGCTGTATTCACCAGCGCCGGCGAGAATGAACTGGATGCCTCCCTCATGGACGGCAGTACGCTGCAAGCCGGCGCTGTCGGTGGTGTGACCATTATCAAGAATCCGATCCGCGCAGCACGCGCCGTGATGGAGAAAACCCCGCATGTNATGCTTGCCGGCGATGGCGCAGAGGTTTTTGCTAAAAAGGCAGGCCTCGAGATCGTCCCACGCAAGTATTTCCATACCGACCGCCGCTGGAAACAGCTTCAGGAATGGAAAGCCAAGCAGAAGGACAAGAAACGTTCCGCGCTGGAAACCACCAACGAATACCTCGGCACCGTCGGCTGCGCTGCGCTAGACGTCCATGGCAACATTGCCGCAGGCACCTCCACAGGCGGCCTCACTGGCAAGCAATACGGTCGNCTCGGNGACTCCCCAATCATCGCTGCCGGNACCTATGCCGACAATCGCACCTGCGCCATCTCCTGTACCGGTCACGGCGAATTCTTCATTCGGCATGCTGTTGCCTTCGACATCCACGCCCGCATGAAATACAAGCAAGAATCGCTCGCCCAAGCCGCGCGCGCTCTCGTGCAGCAGACCCTCAAGAAAGCCGGCGGTCGCGGCGGCATCATCGGCCTCGATGCCAGTGGCAACATTGTCATGGAATTTAACAGCCCCGCCATGAATCGCGGCTACATCGACAAGACTGGCAAGCTCCACACCGCCATCTTCCGCGAGGAAAAGTAAAGTAGCCTCGAGTCGCATAACTTTGCTGCCAGCGGGATTGCCTTCATGCCCGTCTACTGGCAGTGTGGGGGCATGTTCACACGGCTCCTGTTTTCATCCTTTCTGACACTCGCGTTTGCAGCCTTGGCGGCGGATTTAAAGCCAGCATACCAAGCCAAAGCCAACCGACTCATACTTGCGGCCACCAACAGCACCTTCGGATTCCAGCGACTGGAAGTGCTTTGCGATAGATTCGGTGCGCGATTCACCGGCTCCAAAAACCTTGAGGACGCCATCGACTGGTGTCTTGCGGAAATGAAACGCGACGGCTTCAAGAACGTGCACGGCGAAAAAGTAAAGGTGCCGCGCTGGGTGCGGGGCAAGGAGTCCGCCACGCTTTTACTGCCGCGTCCGCGACCACTGCCCATGCTTGGGTTAGGCGGCAGCGTTGGCACGCCCAAGGACGGTATTGAAGCCGATGTGCTGGTCGTGCCCAGCTTTGAAGAATTAAGAAAACGTACTGCGGAGGCGAAGGGAAAGATCATCCTGTTCAATGTGCCGTTNACCAGCTACCGCGAGACGGTCATCGTTCGCCGCTTGGGCGCGGTGGAAGCCGCCAAAGCCGGCGCTGTGGCCAGCCTCATTCGGTCGGTCGGCCCATTTTCAATGCAGACNCCGCACACTGGCAACATGGCGTATGAAGACGGCGTCAGGAAAGTTCCGCATGCAGCCTTGTCGTTGGAGGACGCCGAGATGCTTTCGCGCATGGCTGCGCGCGGGGAGCGCATCCGCATCCGGTTGAAGATGGAGGCGCACACGCTTCCCGACGGGTTTTCGCGCAANGTGATCGCCGACCTTAAGGGATGGGAAAAACCGGAGGAGATCGTGATTGTCAGTGGCCACATTGACTCATGGGATGTTGGTCAGGGGGCGATGGATGATGGTGGCGGCTGCTTGGCCGCATGGGAGGCTGTGCGGTTGATGATGAAGCTTGGGCTTAAGCCACGCCGCACCNTTCGCGTTGTGCTTTGGACCAATGAAGAAAACGGTATTCGNGGNGCCAAGGAATACGCCCGCCGCCACGCGGCAGACTTGAAGAACCATGTGCTGGCGATTGAATCTGATAGCGGAGTATTCAATCCCACAGGTTACGGTTTTCTGGGGAGTGCTAAGGGCATGGAAACCATTCAGGCTGTCGGCAAACTCTTGGCTCCGATCAAAGCTGGTGAAATCAAGAAGGGTTGCCGCGGTGCGGATGTGTTGAAACTGATAGTCGGCGGTGTGCCAGCCATGCACCTCGAGGTGGAGCGCGAAAAGTATTTTTGGTACCACCACACCGACGCCGACACCATCGACAAGCTCGACCGAAACGAGTTCAACCGGTGCGTGGCATCCATGGCCGTGATGGCCTACGTGGTGGCGGATTTGCCGGAACCGCTGGCACGGTAATTAGCGCCAGCTAATTCCCGGTCCTTGAGGCAGGTATTTTCCATAGCCGGANGGTGTTATCAAAACCTGCCGTGGCGACAGTCTTTCCATCCGGACTGAAATCAGCTCCCCACAAGCCATCATACCCTTCAAGGACATATAATTTCTCCCCTGTTTCAACATCCCAGATGATGGCCGGCCCGTCTTCACCGGCAGAAACCAGCCTGCTGCCATCAGGGCTGAATGTCACCCAATTCACCCCGTCATCCCTGGCATGTCCCGCGGAAAGGTTGTGAACAGGCTCAGCATTCTCGGCATTTAAATTTTTGAAATCCCANAGCAGGAGTTTTAATTTTTTGTCATCCCCAGAAGTGGCCAGCCACTTGCCATTGGGGCTTATGGAAGCACCGTAAAGTGTTTTTTTATGTTTCGAAATGGTCATTTCAGGCGCACCATTTTTCCTGTTCCAAATGATGAACGTGCCCATGCCATCTCCGGAAACGATCTGGTNGCCGTGCGAGTTGAATGCCACGCAATAAGCCAATTCATTGTGGCCGGTGAAGGGTCTTTCTTTTTCACCGGTTTTTACGCGCCATAAAGTCACATCCTGAGGTGCACTGGCAGTTGCCACCGATTGACCATCCGGGCTAAAGGCTACGCCCCAGACCGCGCCTCGATGAGTCAGTCTGTGAATTACACTCCCATTNTTAACACTCCATAGGATTGCGCTATTATCGTCTCCCCCTGAAACAATCATGGTGCCGTCAGGGCTGAAATCAACGCAGTTGACCTCATCACTGTGTTTCATGGAAGGTCCTTCCTGTTTCCCGGTTTTCAGATTCCACAGAAGCACCTCATTGTCTATTCCGCCAGACACCAACCATTTGCCATTGGGACCAAACGACACGCTCCGAACTTGATTCTGATGTTGCCCCAAAACTTTGAAGTCCTGAATGGCAACCGATCGATCCACGGGTTTCTTCGTGGAACCTTTACCAGCAGTATCTGTTTGCGTTGATTTTGAGTTGTCAGACGTTTGTGTTGCAGTGGAATTGCCTGGCGGCGTCTTGGCTGTTTTAGGCCTGTCAGTTTCCTTCCCGGCTACTTTTTCTTCACCATTTGAGCCACCAAAAAACCAGATTCCTGCAAATGCCAGCGNGACTGCTGCCACAACACCACCAACAACCAAAACCCCGNGACTTGCTGNNGAACTGGAACGATTCGCAATGCTTCCTTTTACAGAACTGGCAANGATCGCCTCCGGCCCGGGCAATNCGTGAGAAGTGAGGCAAAAAACCTCCACCGGCTCATTTACCCCCTTTAAATCAGCCAGCCCTATGGAGACAGTTGAGAACTCTGGATGGCTGGCCAAGTCCAACTGCACTTTTTTTGATAACGCCACGCCGCCGACCGGGGCCAACGGTTCAATACGCGAGGCCACATTCACGCCGTCACTCAACACATCACCTCCGGCAATGACTACATCGCCAGTATGGACCCCGATTCGGATATTCAGCCCTTCAACATTCCGTGCCAAGTGCTGCAACCACACGGCGCAGTTAACGGCGTTCAAGCTGCTATCGAAACTCAGCAGCAGGCCATCGCCCATCTCCTTTAGCCATCGCCCGCCAAATTCATCCACCTTGGGCTGAAACAACTCACGCTGCTTGGTCACTAGAGCGAGCGCAGCCGCTTCGTTTCGCGAGGAGAGTTCAGTAAACCCTGCGATGTCGGTAAATACGATGGCAGCAAGCTTGCGTGTAGATTCGACCATTGAAACCGCGACAGCTTAATTGCCATCTGTGCCAACGCAATGCGATTTTACTTGCGCGCAAACGTCATCGCGGCACGGTGTGTGCGACTCCGCCGACTATGCAGACGACTTTTTACGGACTGACTTTTTTTTACGAGAGCGAAGAGGAATTCCCCAAGGGCCACAAGCTCTTGGAGGAGGGGGCCAAGCAAAACCACTTGTACGTGCTGCGGCGCGGCGCGGTGGAAGTCTTGAAGCAGGGGCAACGTGTCGCGATTTGCAAGGAGCGCGGGGAGTTATTTGGCGACATGTCGGCATTGCTGGGCACCGAGAACGCCGCCACAGTGCGCACGCTGGAGCCGTCAGTATTTTACGCCATCAGCAATCCCGAGGAATTCCTGGTGGAACACCCGCGCACCACCATCTACGTGGCCAAGATGCTGGCCAAGCGACTGGCGCAAACAACAGAAAATCTCCGCATCGCCAAGGAGAACGCAGTAAACACCCTGAGGCAGGTTTGATGGCCACAAGAAAAGACGCGCCCGGGGGCGCGCCTTTTGCGTGGGGTGGAGGGGTAATCTTTAGTAGGCAATGCCCTTGGGGGCGGCTTGTTCGCGGATGAGGTTTTGGACTTGGGCGTCGAAGCCCTTGAGCTTGCCTTCCTTTTTCAGGCGGGCTGTTTCCTTGGCAATAAAGGCGTTGCGTTTCTTTAACAGGTCGGCGAGTTGGGCCTGGGCTTTTTCACGTTCCTTGAGTTGCTTGGCGAAGTAGGCTTCGCGCTCTTTGGGCTTCATCTTGCGAACGTTTTCGGGGAGCTTTTTTTCGTCGATATCCTTTAGCGTAATTTTCTTGTTGGCGAGCAGGGCGGTGAGGTCGCCACCACCGGTGATNACCTCGGCGGATGCCTCGCTATCCTTCTTGGCTTTGCTGAGGAATTCCAGCCGGTCCGCGGCGGCTTCGCCGCTGGCAGTCGTTGCGGTGCGGAGCTTGGAGGCGGCAAACCTCTGGGCGCGCGCGTCGCCGTAAAAGCAGACGGTATGGCCAAGGGCGACGTTGCACTCGGCGATTTCCTTGTCGAACGGGGTGGTCATGGCAAGCACGCCGCCGTCCTGCAGGATTTGATTGAACTTGCCTTCGGCTTTGGCGGCAATTTCCTTCCAGACGGGTGTGGTGGCAGCCATCTTGCCGCACTGGATGGTGTTGATGATGATGTTGGCTTTGGCGGCCTGCTCGCAGGTGACGGCGTACTTGATATCCTGCGGGTAGTCCATGTGGGGCGGGGCATCGCCGACGAGGAAGATGACCTTGAGCACGTCCTTGGACTTGCTCCACTTCATCTTGTGCACGGCCTCGTGCAGTGCTTGGTTGACGGACTCAGGCGTGTCGCCGCCGCCTTGTGCCTGGAAGGCCATGAGCTTGGTGTAGATGTCGTCGATATCGTTGCTGAGCGGAAAGGTCTTGGTGACATAGGCATCGCCGCGGTCACGATAGCCGATAAGGCCGATGTGGATGTCGGGCTTGGGCTTGCCGGAGATCATCATATTGGCAACGGCCCAGATCTTCTGTTTGGCGCCGGCGATCAGGCCGCTCATGGATCCAGTGGTGTCGAGGACGAAGCAGACCTCGATGCGGGGTTTCTTGGCTGGCGCAGCGGGTTTCTTGTCGTCGGCAATAACGGTGCCGGCAAGGATAACCGAGAGTAGTAGTAAGGTTTTTTTCATGACTTGAACTTCTTGTGCCCTGTTGATGATTGGACGCAGCGCAGCGACTTTTGCTCCCATTACTTGATGCCAAAGATTCCGAGGTCGCGCTTGATGGCGCGGATGCGTTCTTTGGCAAACAGTTGCTCGCGCATGGCCTGCAGTGTGGGGCCGTCAGCAGGGGTGAAATGATCAAAGAGAAACTCTCTCGTGGCATAGTTGACGCTCATCAGGTTTTCCGAGCCGCCGCGTTCCATGGAGGTGCCGTAAAACACCTGTGCGGCCTCGCCCTCGCCGACGGTTCTCTTGTGTACAAACACTTCGCGTCCGGCTTGCCGGCTGAGTACCAGCGCAATGAGGATGGTGTCGTGCAACTCGGGGTTTGAGCGATCCAGTTCCTCAAGCCACGCGTTGCGAATGTCTGCCATGGGCAGCCTTAGGTCGTTGCGCTGGTAGACTTCCCCTGTGCCGGTGGCGCAACCGGCCAAAACAGCGAGGAGAACGGTGGCGGAAACAAGAATTCGTTTGGACATGTCGTCATGGTAAGAACAGCCCCCGCCGGTGGCAAGCCCGGCGCGCGGTTATGAACTGGATCCTGCTGGCCATCATTCTGGTGTCGGCGTTCATCGGGTTTTATTTCCTGATGATTCGCGGCGCCATGCGTTACAAGCCGGTCCGTTGGTCGCTGTTGCTGGGTGGCTTTGCCTGGGGGGCAACGGGGGCGATCCTGATTTCACTTGTCTTGAACACCACCCTGCAAATGGCCCTTGCCGGCTTGTGGGATGCCGATCCCGGCAGCGAGCAGGTGATTTATGCCACCGCCTCGTTTGGTGCGCCGCTGATTGAGGAGACCGCCAAGGGGTTGGGTCTGTTTATCATTTTCGTCGTGTCCATTCGCCGTCGCACGCATGACATCGATGGGCCGCTGGCCGGGGTTATCCTCGGGGGTGTCATTGGTCTGGGTTTTAGCTTAACGGAAGACATCAAGTATGCCGCCGAGACCGGCGATGAATTGGGCGGGGAAATGTTCACGCAGGTGTTCATTGTGCGAACGCTCTTTCTTGGGCTCGGTCATGCCACCTACACGGCCATGCTCGGTCTGGGCTTCGGCTTGGCCGCGCTGGCTCGATCAAGCGCCGCGCGCGTCCTGTTGCCCTTGGGCGGACTGGCCGGTGCGATGGCTCTACATTTTGCGCGTAACTTTCTGGTGTCCTATCTTGCCCCCAGTGGCGGCGGCGTGGCGGCCATTGTGCTGGCTTGGACAACCAACTTGTTGTTCCTGGTTTTGGTCATTGTGCTGGCCTTTCGTGATCGGCGGATCGTACGCGGACAGCTTGCGGCGGAGGTTGGCCGACTGCTTTCGCCCATGGAGTTCGCACACCTGACGTCACTCAAGTTCATGTTGCCGTTCTGGAACACCTTGCAGCTCAACCGTTGCCCAGCCGGTTATGCCCCGGCTCGAGGCAAGCAGACCGCGTTGATCGAGTTGGCATTTCTACGTCAACAAACCAACCATGGCCCGGGCTGGAGCGCCGGTCGGTTTTCCCCGCCAACATTGCGTCAATTCCAAGGCCAACCGATGGTGTTGCCGGCCACCGCCACGGAGATTGAGTACACTGCCCGCACTGGTGCCGACGATCGCATCATCATCACCGCCGTTGATCCCGAGCCCAACGAGTCGACCCGGATTACAATCACCAACATCGATCTCGCGCCGCAGCCGCCACGGTTGGATGCGGCAGGGCCATTACAATACCGTTTTGCCGGGCAGGATGCGGACGGTCAGCCCATCCGGTTCACCGCCGGCGATCCACGTGAAGACCGCTTGTTGCACGAGATCGAGCAAGCCAATGCCACGGGCATTCAGTTCGCCTGAGCATTTAGTCTGGTCAACTAGGCGAGGCCTCGTACCCTTGGCCCATGTCCGTGGACGTGACCAATTTTGAGACCGACGTGCTCGTGCCCAGTCGCGACACGCCTGTGCTGGTGGATTTCTGGGCCCCTTGGTGCGGTCCGTGCAAGATGCTCGCGCCCATTCTGGAAAAGCTGGAAAGTGAGGCCGATGGCCGCTGGATTCTTGCCAAGGTCAACACCGAGGAACAGCAGCAATTGGCCATGCGTTTTGGTATTAGCAGCATTCCCGACGTGCGTTTGTTTCACGGTGAAAAGGAGATCGATGGCTTTATGGGCCAGTTGTCCGAGGCAGATATCCGCCGCTGGCTCGACCAATCCCTGCCCTCACCCTGCGCGGATGCATTGCGGGAAGCCCGTGAGGCTTTGGACAACGGTGATGCGGAAACTGCCACTGCCAAGTCGGAAGATGTTTTAAAGGAGGAGCCGGATAATAATGAGGCACGCGTTCTCCTCGCCGAGGCCCAGCTTCGCGTGGACGCCGCTGCCGCGTTGAAAACCTTGGAGCCCATCCTTCCCGGACATCCTCATTCCGATCGTGCTGACACCCTCCGGCAATTTGCCACACTCGCCGCCCCAGACGAGACCGCGCTTCCCGATGGCGATTTAAAGGCCCTTTACCTGCAGGGTGCCAATGCTGTTGCCCAGGCCGACTATGCTGCCGCGCTGGAAGCCTATATCGGCGTGCTCGAAAAGGATCGTCAATATGCCAACGGCGCAGCCAAGGACGCCGCCAAGACCATCATGCAGTATCTCGGCTTTCGCCACCCAATTACCGAGCAATACCAACGAGCCTACACCAGCGCGGTAAATGTTTAATCATTTCTTTCTGGGGCGATTCCTTTGTTTGCGGTAATCGAGAATCCGCTGCAGGTCGAATTTGCCGCCGTAGCTGTCTCGTAGTTCGTCGCAGCGCTTGCGGGCGGCGGCTAGTTGCTTGGCGTACTTTGGATCGGTGGCGAGGTTTTTCAACTGGTCGGGGTCTTCCTTTAAGTCGTGCAGGTATTCAAAGACCGGTTGTTGTTCGAAGTAACGAGCATAGACGTAGCGCGGACCGCGCACGCCTTCCCACTTGGGGATTTTCGCATTGTGCATTAGGTGCTCGCAGAAGGTGTCGGTTCGCCATTGTTCCACATCGTTGCCGGCCATCAGCGTTCCCAGGCTGCGCCCTTGGTAGTGGGCCGGGATTTTTACGCGGGCGAAGCCGAGGATGGTCGCGGGGATGTCGAGGTTGAGCGCCATGTTTTTCGGCTGTTTGCCGCGAAGTGACTTTACCGCGCGCGGATCGTAAATCACCAGCGGCACCCGCAGGCTTTCCTCGTAATGGCTCCACTTGCCGGCAAAGCCGCGTTGGCCTTCGTAGTAGCCGTTGTCGCCACTGAAGATG
>PBPF01000138.1 GCA_002724615.1 Verrucomicrobiales bacterium
CTCAAGGTTTTGCATGGCCATCTCGTCCTTGATGATCAAGGTGGCCCCATCCACGACGCCGCCACTCGAAGCCGTGCTCTTTTGTCCTCCTTTGTTGGCCTCACCCTTTTTGTTGTCACCGCTTCCGCCGCAACCAGCCAATAGTAGGGCAAGTATCCAGACTGTTGAGTTGCACTTCATGGCCCGCAATATATGGCAATACTGGCGCATAATGCAAACAAATCGGGAAAAATGACACTCTGGATTTTTGATGTAACCGGCAGAAGGCGGGATGCGTCCAATCGGATACAACATGGGCAGACCATCAGACCATGACAGGCAGCAAACAAAATATTAAAAGGAACGCAGCCATGAAAAATAAATCCATTTTCACTGGAATTCTCGCCGTAAGCTTGGGCAGCACGCTGGCGCTTGGGCAGGCACTCACTGGGACCAAGCTTGGCCAGGAAGAACGTCGGCAGGGGCGAAGCATTGAGCAGCGCCAAGGTAACGATAACGAGAAAACCGAAAGCCAAGAGACTCGCGAGAAGCTTCGTGGTGGTGGCGATCAGGGTTCGCCGCAGGGCAAACGCCCCAAGATCGAGCGTTGTGGTGATAAAGTAAAAGGCACCTTGAAAAGCATCATGGAGCAATTGGATCTCACGGAGGATCAGAAGGAAGCCTTCATAAAGGCCCATCGAGAATTTGCTGCCGAGAAAAAGGAAATTGCCGAGCGCAAAGGAACCACCGAGGAGCAAAAACGCGCCAAGTACGAAGCGATGCAAGAGCAAATCAAGGAGCACCGCAAGAGGATTGACTCAATTCTGAATGATGAACAAAAAGCCAAGTTGCGTGAACTATTTGAGAAAGCCGGCAAGTGTCAGCGTGATGAGGACGGTAATCAGGGTCAGAAACAAGAACGCCCCGGTCACCAACGTGAAAAACGCGAACAGGGTGAGGGAGACAAGAAGCGTGAAGGCGGTCAGGAACAAGGCAAGAAGCGTGAAGGTGGTCAGGAACAGGGCAAGAAGCAGAAGCCCCGTGAGGATGACCCTGCTGTGGTTGACCTTCGAAAAGAGCTTAAGGAGTTGCACGAGGCCATGAACCTCACCAAGGATCAAAAGGCTGCCCTTCATAAGAATCGGGAGGCCTGGCACAAGACGGCCTACAGCATTCATAAGAACAAGGACATTTCCGAGGAGGACAAAAAGAAGCAGCTTAGGAAAGCCTGGGCCGCTTTTGCCTCCGCCCGGGCGCAATTGCTTACCAAGGATCAACTCGAGATTGTAAAGAAGATGCATGCGGCCATTCGTGAGTTCCATCAGCAGCGCAAAGAGCGTCTGGCGCAGAAGGAAGACGGGGAGCCTGTCTCCACTCAGGATCGCCGTTAAACAATCCACTCGACGTGCCGGCCAAGGTTTGCGAGACTCCGCAGCCTTGGTCGGTTGCCAAGGGAATTACCCAAAAATGAAAACTACCGAGAAACTTGCTGCCCTCGCCTTTACCCTGGGGCTTTTTCCGCTGGTGGTCACCAACGCCCAAGCACAGGCTCTTACTGGTCTGTCCCTTGGCTCCGAGGTGCGCGAGACAATTCGTGGTGATCGACCGGGCGGAGACAGCCAAGGCCCCATTGAATCTGGAGAAATTGACATCATTGGAGTGGATCCAACCGATGGCCAGCCCGATGATCCCTTCACCAATCTGCCGGATCCCAACCAGTCCTTTGACCCCAGCGAGGGGGCGGATATTCCCGGAGATCCATTCGGCGAGGAGCCCGACCCTAATCAATCCTTCGATCCTACCGAAGGGATGGATATGTCTGAAGATCCATTCAGCAAAGATCCGGATCCGAACCAGTCCTTTGATCCCACCGAGGGAATGGACATGCCCGACGACCCTTTTAGTCAGTCACCGGATCCGAACCAGTCTTTTGACCCGACCGAGGGGATGGACATGCCTGACGACCCTTTTAGCCAGTCACCGGATCCGAACCAGTCTTTTGACCCGACCGAGGGGATGGATATGCCCGATGATCCTTTTGGCAGCGATCCAGTTGGCGGCCAGCCTGCTGAACCTGTCGCTAACGGTACTGGGATTATTATTTACCGTACGCCCGGTTGTCCCTACTGCAAACAGGCCAATGACGTACTTGTTGATGAGGGTGTGATTTTCGAGGAGCGCGATGTTCAGAAGGATCCGCGCTGGGCTGCCGAGATGAACGCCAAACTCAAGGCTGCCGGCAAGCCGGCTACCGGTGCCGTCCCGGTGATCGAAATTAATGGACAACTAATTGTCGGCTTTAACGAGTCACTGCTGCGACAATTGTGCAAGGCCTCAAAATAAGTTGCAGAAACTTGTAACCCAATGTAAACGACCACCGTCCAGTTTGACAGATGGCAGAATTGCCGGGCACAAACCAACAAGAGAGATCAACCATGAAAACCAATAAGATCACCAAAATCGCCGCACTCGCCCTCGGTATGGGTCTGTATCAGCTGGCGGTTCAGGAAGCCCAAGCGCAAGCGCTTACGGGACTGCAACTCGGCTCTGAGATTCGCGAGACAATCCGCGGTGACCGCCCTGGTGCCGATGGCCAAGGCCCCATCGAGTCGGGCGATATTGATATTATAGGTGCGGATCCCACAGACGGAGAGCCCGAAGACCCGTTTGCCAGTCTGCCGGACCCGAACCAGTCCTTTGATCCCAGCGAGGGAATGGACATGCCAGAGGATCCTTTTAGCAAGGAGCCGGATCCGAACCAGTCTTTTGATCCTTCTGAGGGGACGGAGATGCCAGAGGATCCTAACAATAAGCCAGTGGATCCGAACCAGTCTTTTGACCCCAGTGAGGGGATGGACATGCCTGACGATCCTTTCAGTCAGTCACCGGACCCGAACCAGTCTTTTGACCCCAGCGAGGGNATGGACATGCCNGNNGATCCTTTCAGNCAGTCACCGGACCCGAANCAGTCTTTTGACCCCANCGAGGGGATGGACATGCCCGCGGATCCTTTCAGCCAGTCACCGGACCCGAANCAGTCTTTTGACCCCAGCGAGGGGATGGACATGCCCGCGGATCCGTTCAGCCAGTCACCGGACCCGAATCAGTCTTTTGACCCCACCGAGGGAATGGACATGCCTGCTGATCCGTTTGGCCAGATGCCTCAGGATTTTCCCGGCGCCCCTGGTGGTGGAGAATTCCCGACAGAGGATTTTCCTGGGCAGCCGCGGTAGCCATATTTGGCATCCATAATAGTTGGTTGATTTCAAGCCACCCCTTCGGGGGTGGTTTTTGCTTTTCTTCATCAGTGAATAATGATTCCTCTTCGCGCATCAAAAAAATCCCCGGCTTGTTGGAAAACCGTTGCCTAAGTTTTTTCATAAGGTAACTTATCCGGCAGCCAGACAAACAACCTTATCCCATTCATTCATGAGCGAAGCCACCCAAGAAGCACCCGCCAAACTTGAAGAGGGCGACCTGAAGGCCGTCGAGAAACTCAAGGAAGCCCATAACACTATTCGCACCGAGCTCTCCAAGGTCATTATCGGCCAAGGCGAAGTGGTGGAGCAGTCGTTAATCTCGATCTTCACGCGAAGCCACGCGCTGTTGGTTGGTGTGCCAGGGTTGGCCAAGACCCTGCTGGTCTCCACGCTTGCCGAGACGCTGGATCTGGACTTCAAGCGTATCCAATTCACCCCCGACCTAATGCCCACCGACATCACCGGCACGGAGGTCATTCATCAGGATCCTGCCACCAACGAGCGGCAATTCAAATTTCTACGCGGCCCTATCTTTTCCAACATCATTTTGGCAGATGAGATCAACCGCACCCCGCCAAAAACCCAGGCTGCAATGCTTGAGGCTATGCAGGAGCGCAAAATATCGATTGGTGGCGAGGACCATCCGTTGCCCGATCCCTTCTTTGTGCTGGCGACTCAGAACCCTATTGAGCAGGAAGGAACCTACCCGCTGCCTGAGGCCCAGCTCGACCGCTTCATGTTCATGATCAAAGTTGAGTACCCCGACGCTAACGAAGAGTTGGACATCATGAAAATGGCCACCGGTTCAGCCCCCGAGCAACCAAAGGCCGTGCTAAACGGAGACGATATTCTCAAGCTGCAGGATACCGTCCGTCGTATGCCCGTGTCCGACCACGTGTTTGAATACGCCCGCAAGCTCGTGCGCTCTACTCGTGTTAAGACCGACGAAGCGCTCGATGTCTGTAAGGAGATGCTTACTTGGGGTGCCGGTCCCCGTGGTGGACTCAACCTCATTATGGCCGCCAAGGCGCGCGCCATGCTGCAGGGGCAGGTGCATGTCAGCTGCGACGACGTCGCGGCTGTGGCCCATCCCGTGCTACGCCACCGCATCATCCCCAATTTCTCGGCCCAATCTGAGGGTGTCACAGCCGACGACATTGTAGATCGCATCCTCGAGGCCGTGCCCAAGGACGCGCCGCTGGACTGACCGTGCTGTAACACGCCGAGCCTCCAACGCGCGCCATGGACCAAAAACAAATCGAGGAACTGCTCGATCCCGACGCGATTTCCCGCGCCGAGGCGCTGGGACTCCACGCGCGTTACGTTGTCGAGGGCTACATGGCCGGGGAACACAAGTCGCCCTACCGTGGTTTTGCCATTGAGTTTGCCCAACATCGTGAGTACGCCCCGGGCGATGATACTCGCCACCTCGACTGGAAGGTTCTTGGTCGTACTGACCGCTATTATATCAAGCAGTACGAGCAGGAGACCAACTACATCGCCAACATCCTTCTGGATGGTAGTGAGTCCATGCAGTACGGCAGCGGCAAATACACCAAGCTGCAATATGGCAAGATGATGGCCGCTTGTCTGTCGTACCTCATCCTCCATCAACGTGACGCCGTGGCTCTCGGTATCTTTGATGAGAACATGCGCGACTACGCCCCGCGCAGCGACAACAAGGGTACCATCTACAATATCATGGGCCGCCTTGCTGCCTTTGACGGCACCGAGAAGACTGACATTGCAAAGACATTGCACGATCTTGCCGTGCAACTCCGCCGCAAGGGCATCGTTATTATCATCAGCGATTTCTTTGATGAGGAAGATGCAATCCTCGATGGCATCCAGCACCTGCGCTTTGGAGGGCACGAGGTAATCGTTCTACACACGCTCGACCCCGATGAACTGGACTTTCCATTTCAGGGGCTTGTCGAATTCCATGGCCTTGAGCAGATTCCCAAGCTACTTACGCGCCCGGCGGAAATTCGCAAGACCTACCAGCGTGTGTTCGGTGATTTCATGAAGCGCATCCGTCGCGGCTGCGAGAATAACCACGTCCATTACGTACAGGTCGACACCAGCCAGCCCCTCTCACAGGTGCTAAGCAGCTACCTTACCTTCCGCCTGCGCACGGCGAAGAGCAAGTTCTGACATGGAATTTGGGATTCCACATATGCTCTGGGGCGCCGCCGCCATTTCTGTTCCCATTATTATTCACCTGATCAACCGCCGCAAATTCAAGCGCGTGGTTTGGGCCGCAATGCGGTTCGTGCAACTTTCCATCGACCAAAACCAGCGTCGTATGCGGCTGGAGGACTGGATTTTGTTGCTTCTTCGGTGCGCAATGCTTCTGCTGCTAGCTCTGGCATTAGCGAAGCCAACCCTGACCGACTCCACCGCGATGGGTGACGCCCCTGTCGCCGCTGTTATCGTGCTCGACAACTCGCTTAGCATGGGGACGGTAGAGGGCAACAAGACCCGTTTCGACCAAGCTAAGGAAGCCTGCCGAGAAATTCTCAAGTCCCTGCCCGACAGTTCCAAGTCCGCCCTTTTCCTTGCTTCAGGCGTTGTCCAGCAGAAAGTCAACAAGCCCCGCAAGCTGGAGGATGTTAGTGATGAGTTGACCAAGGCCACCCTGTCTGACCACGGCACCTCACTTTATCCTGCCCTAAGTCAAGCGATTGACACCCTTGTGCAGGGCCGCGTCCTCGAGTCTAACAAGGAAGTTTACGTTGTCACCGATGCCACCGCCCATGGATGGAGGCAGTCAAAGCAAATTCGCGATCTCTTGGAGGAAAACAAGGACGAGGTAAAAGTGCACTTTATCGTTGTGGGTGGCGACAAGGTGGGGGGTCCCGCGCCCGCCAATCTATCGATAGCCAGTCTCAAAGCCGCAGATGATATGGCCATAACAGTGGGCCGGGAGAACCGCTTCTTTATTGATGTCGCGAATCACTCCGAAAACAACCAGACCAATGTTCGTGTACGGCTACGCTACGGTGAATCCGAGACGCAGGTGGCAGAGACTATCCTTCCTGCCGTGCCCGCCAACGGCAAGGAGACCATTACACTCAAGGCTCGCTTCGATGCTCCAGGCCTTCATCAGGTCACCGCCAATGTCAACGGTGGCGAAGTGAACGGCGTGGCGGCTTTTGATCCGCTTGCTGCAGATAATGAGCGTACCGTGGTGGTTAGTGCCATCCAGGTGGCCAGTGTGCTTCTGGTTAATGGTGGTGAGAACGCTGATGATCCATTCCGCGATGATGCTTCCGTGCTGGAGGAAGCCTTAGAGCCACATAAGGATGGGCAGGATTTCTATGTGCAAGCTGAGGTGCGAGGTGCGGATCGCCTGCAGGATGTGGATCTCTCCCAATATGAAATTGTCGTGCTCGCCAATGTCGGCTCACTGGAAGCTGGTTTCGTCGATGCTTTGGCACAGTTTGTCTCCGAGGGCAACGGCTTGGTGGTTTTCCCCGGTGCCAATCTCGAAGACGCAGGGAGCTTGGAGTTTTACAACACGCAATTGCACGGCAAGCTTGGCCTGCTGCCCGCAGCGTATGGCCCTGCCGTTGGTAACCCTGACCGTCTGGATAGCTACACCACGCTGAACACCGCCAATCTTACCCACGGTGTCCTGCGTGTCTGGCGCGACTTGGGAGGTTCGGAATTGGAGGACTTGCGCGAGGGCGTGCGCTTTTACCGTCGCCAGCCGATGGCAGTTCCGCGTGAGATATCGGCCACTCTACTGGAGGAAGTCGACGGGATTTGGAAGGTCCAGGGTGAGGCAGATCCGTTTGATGGCTGGGTGGTGCATAGGGAGGCTGCGGCAGATTCGCCTCAGACCGTTCGTTATCTTAAAGGCAAGCCGATGGTCGCTACGCGCTACGAATCGCTCGAGGGCGAGACTCTCCAGCGCATTGCCCAGCTGAACGGCATAACCGCAAGCCGCCTTCGCGATGTAAACCCATCAATNGACTGGGATAACCTTTCCGCCGGCACACAGGTTACCATTCCCGCACCGCCGCGCGCTGGCCTGCCGCAGGTCGTTTTGCGTTATGCAGGCACCTCTCATCGCGTGCGGGCCGATGAAACCCTCGAGGAAATTGCTGCCATCTATGACGTTGACGCAGCCGGCATTCGCGAAGCCAATCCCACAGTGGAAAACTGGGCCGACTTGGATGCGGATCAGCTCGTGATTGTTCCTGGCGACGGTCCTGCGGTGATTGAGGCCGAGTGGGGGCAGGGGCGTGTCTACCAGTTTAGCAGCACATCGGACGTGGAATGGTGCAACCTGCCTTTGCAGCCGCACATGGTTACCTTAATGCATCCAATCTTGGGTTCGCTTCTGCAGAAGAAAGTTACCAGCCTTAACGTGCCCGTTGGGGCGCCGCTTAAACGCACGCTCGGTGGCGGCGTGGGCCGGGGTTTGCAAGCAGCGGTTGTAAAGCCGGGCGACTCTGAGGAACAGGAACAAGTTGCCAATGTCCAGCCTGCGGATGGAATATTCACATTCCAATTTGCCGATACTCATCGCGCTGGCGTCTATCAGGTCAGTTTTAAATACGATGAGACTGCCGATACCAAGGCCGATCCACCGGCCCCGCTGACTTTTGCCGTGCAGCCGGACGCCCGTGAATCCGATATCGAGCCCATGCAGGCCTCTGCTCAAGATCAACTTGGTGGCCAAGCCACAGCACACGACTGGCCTAAGGATAACCTTGGTGCAGGTCTATCCCAAAACCGGAGTGGGACACCGTTTTGGCTGCCATTCCTGATTCTTGCACTTTTGTTTACAGCCATGGAAATCCTTGCCGCACAGCGCTTCAGCCGGCCGAAATAGAAGATGGAAGACCTTCTGTTGAAATTTTTCGGCATCGACGCCTCGCAGCCCACCAGTGCGCCGCCGGAGTTATTGCCGGCCAGTCCTTACATTGAGACGGGCTGGATTGTGCTGCTGGTCGTGCTGGCCGTTTTCGCCACGGTGATGGCATATCGCTGGGCACCCGCCGAGGTAAGTTGGCCACGTCGCATCTTTTTGGCGGGCCTGCGGTTGGCGTTCTTTGCACTGCTCATTGGGATACTCCTGCAGCCTACCCTTCGCTTCAACCTGGTTGATGAACGGGAGAAGACGCTCATCCTCATGACCGACGTGAGTCAGAGCATGTCGCTGGCTGACCCACGGGTTGAGGATGTCGACCTGCAGCGTGCTGCCTATGTGATGGGAATGGTGAAGGATCGCAACGCTACCCTGAGTACCATTCAGAAAAGTAACGTGGAACAGGTGTCACGTATTGACTTGGTGAAGGCAGCCCTTCGCAATGAGGATCTCGATCTCACCGGGCAGTTGGATGAAAAATTTGACCTTGCGCCATACACTTTTGGCGAGAGCACTGAGGACCAGAATCCCGGCGACGACAACGAGACAAGTCAGGAGTACAATCGCTGGGTTGAGCGNCTTGCCGCCACCTCGCCGGCTACAGCCATTGGAGCCGCGATGGATCGGGCGGTAAATGAGCGGCGCGATCCTGATGGCGGGTCAGTCAAGGGCTTGAGCGACCGTGTGGCAGGCATTTTCCTGATGACCGATGGCGGCAACAACCGCGGGCCTACCCCCGAGTCGCTCATGGAACGACTAAAGTCGGTGGGTGACGGTGTGCCGGTTTACATTTACGGCGTCGGTCTCACCAAGCCCCGCGACGCGAACATTCTCGGATTTACTGCGTCGTCCTCCGTGTTCAAGGGCGACAAGGTCGCGGCGTTTGCCAGGCTCAAGACCGAAGGTCTCGCCGGTCAGGAGCTTGATGTGAAGCTCTACATCCGGCCAATGGGATCCAACGAGGAGTTTGAGGAGGTGAGTCGCGTTTTGTCCGAAGGCGAGGGTGAACTTTTGGCTATCGCGCAGGACGGCATTCAGGAACGGCCAGTCCTCTTTAACTTCGACGCGGATACCGCTGGCAACTTCGAGTTGGAAGTCCGTGTAACTTCGCCCAGTGACCAAGGCAACCCAGCTGCCAATTCTCTGAAGGAAGCCGATGTGTCCAACAACGTTAAGCGACTTGCGCTNGAGGTCATCGACCCCGAGAAGCGTCCCATCCGCGTGCTGCTGGTGGACGAGGCACCGCGCTGGGAATTTCAATACCTCATGGCCATGCTCGGGCGCGATTCGCAAGTGAAGCTCGACGTGCTGCTGTTCGAAGGCGCGAAGACAATCGTCAAGAACGATAGCCTTAATCCAGACTCGCCATACATTGGGCAGTTTCCGGACGAGGAGGCGATTCGCGATTACGATGTGGTNATATTGGGTGACATCAATCCAGCTGCCTTACAGCGCGCCGCGGGTTCTGCTCCAAATCAGCCGACGGCCCGGTCCAATAAACAAATTGTCGATGGCCTTCACAACTTCGTGGCACTCTATGGTGGCCGCCTGGTGGTGATGGCCGGNAAGAGGCATTTCCCGGCTGCATACGTGTCTTCCGGAATCGAGCCAATGCTGCCTGTAGTNTTGAATGACGATGCTGCGCAGCCAGTTGGCACCGAGGCGTATGGCCAGACGGAAATCCGCCTCGTTCGTACCAGTGACGGTCAAGTGGATAACATGCTGCGACTGGCGGACGACGAGGTATCAAATCGCGTGTTGTGGGGAGAGGCTCCTCCCAGGCCCGGCGCTTCTTCCGGTGGTGGCGATGTGTTGGAACAGGTGAAACCGTTGCCCTCCATTTTCTGGGTGGCCGATGTGGAGAAGATCAAGCCAACTGCTCAGGCTTTGCTCGTGGTGGATGACGAAAGCAAGGCCGAGCGTTTCAAGCAACGTCCCGTACTCGCCCTCCATCGCTACGGTGCTGGTGAGGTCATGTATATGGGCACGGATAACCTCTGGCGTTGGCGCAAAAACTCTGGCGAGGAACATCACAAGCGATTTTGGACCCAGCTCGTACAGCGGATGGCCTTGCCGCGACTCTCGGAATTCGATCGTGACTTTCGCCTCACAGTTAATCGCGCATACCGTGCCGGCGAGCCNGTGCGCGTTACCGCCGACCTGTTTGGCGAGGAGCGACCGCAGGAGATCAACGCCGTCTACACCGATGCTTCCGGAAATGAGAAGGCAATCACCCTGCGCTTGTCCGGCGAAGACTCGCGNACTTATGAAGGAGATTTTCTTCCGCCCACCACCGGCAACTACGCCATTCACCTCGTTGAACATCCCGGCAAGCCCCGCTATTTCAGCGTGGTGGACACCAATATCGAGATGAAAGACACCGCCATGCGCGAGGCGGAACTGCGTGAACTGGCTGGGCGTACCGGCGGAATGTTTGCCCGCGAGTTTGAGCTCAAGGAATTGCGCGACCGTATTATCAGTGATGCCGGCACCCGTAACGTGAATGCGCCCGAGGATCATGCCTTGTGGTCCACAATCCCCTATTTCTTGCTGCTCCTGCTTGTCATCACCGCCGAGTGGGTAATTCGCAAACTTTCCTATCTGAAATAAATGGCCGTCACGAGACAACTGGGATCAATGCTTCGCCGCCGGATTGCCGCCGTGCGTTCCAAGTGGCTCACNGTGGAGGTGGCCGGTGGACTGGGGCGCGTGATTATCATTCTTGCCCTGATGCTCAGCATCGGAATGGTGGTGGATTGGGCGGTGGATCTCGAACCGGGTTTCCGAACCTTTCTTTTGCTCGTTTACGGCGTGGTAACTCTAACCATGGTAGCCATCCACGTGTTCGGTCCCATCACCAGTCAGCCGTCGATGGATGAAACGGCGCTGATGATTGAGCGCGGCATTCCAGAGTATCGCAGTCGCCTTATTGCCAGTATCCAGCTTGCCCGCGGCACTCAGCAGGAAGGCACCTCCAGCGCGTTGGTGAAAGCGTTGGTGGATCAAACGGAGTCGTTCACCAGCAAGCGTGACCTGAGCCGTGTTATCTCCATGGAAATGATGGGCGCATTGCTTGGGCTTGCGGTGGTCATGNTGATNGCCATCGGCGGCGTNGTGGCTGTCACTCCCAACGGCATGACTTTCCTCAAGCGTACTGTGTTTCTTAACACCAAGTATCCCTACGAGACCGAACTTTCCATNAATGAGAACATCATAACCGTTGCTCGAGGCGATAGNGCCGAAATCATCGTGAATGCCACCGGCGTGACGCCTGATGATGGGCAGTTGACCATCCAGTTTGANTCATCCGACCCGGAGACCATGGNCTACCCCCGTACGGAANANGATGNGGCAAAAAGGACNGCTGTTTATTACGCCAAATTTGATGACATTCGGCAATCCTTCGACTTCAGNGTNANTGTNAACCANGGGGACCACCGGCCGCTCAAGGGTCGTGTGCGGGTAGTGCCGNGGCCACTGATNAANTCCATNACCGCCAACATTCAATATCCCGACTACACCGGNGAGCCTGATAGCTCAGTCAAGGTNGAGAGTTCGCAGATCGGCAAAGTGCTGGCCGNNAGTACCGTGCGCTTGCGCGTTACTGCTTCAAAACCGATCCGTGAGGCCAAGCTTTGGCTGCATCGTGGTGATGATGACAACGCCACCGATGTTCAGCCTGCCAGCACCGTGACGATGGTTGAGGGCGAGGAAGCGCAGGAATTTGAAATTGAATTCAAGGCTGAGTTGGCATCGGTCGCCCAGCAGTCATTTCACATCCAATTGCTCGATAGCGACAAGATCGTTTCCATGGATGATCTGCACTACAGCTACCTCGTCGAGGCCGACGCCCAGCCCGAAATGGTCCTGCGTTCGCCGCGCAATGACGACGAGGTCGTGGCCCAATCAATTTCCGCCATTGCAGGCAGGGTTAACGACAACTATGGCCTCACCGAGTTGGGCTTGCGCTACCGTGTGCTCACCTCCGTTATTGCT
>PBPF01000139.1 GCA_002724615.1 Verrucomicrobiales bacterium
GCGGTGATGGATCGCGTGGATGCGCGCGAACGCACCGAGGCATTAGCCGGCAAACTGCTCTCGGTGACGGACGTGATGGGCGAAGATGACGCGTTGGTTGATCTCATAGATTGCCCAACGACGTTTCCGAAGGTGTGGGGCATTCTCGGCTGGAATATTTACCTTTACCACTCGCACCTCGATGTGACGCCAAACGAAAGTGCCCGCCGGCAGGATTGGCACGTGGCGTGGCATCAGGACAGCATGCGCGTGAATGACGAAATCGAAAGCGACCCGCGCCCGCGCCTGTCGTTGAAGATCGGCTTTTACCTCACGGACGTCAGCGAGCCCGGCCGAGGCAATACGCTCATCGTGCCCGGCTCGCATTTGCAAAACGCCATCGATTGCCCACAGGACGGCCAGAGCAACCCGCCCGGCGCTGAGCCATTGTGCGTGCCCGCTGGCTCTGCCGTATTGGTCGACCGACGCATTTGGCACTCGCGCAGCGCCAATGAATCCGAACTCACCCGCAAGGTGATGTGGCTCGGCTACAGCTACCGCTGGTTGCGGCCCAAGGACGAAATGACTGTGGCGCAACTTTACCCGCGCCTCGACCCCATCCGCCGACAACTCCTTGGTGACGGCGTCTCCGCCAACGGCACGTACGACCCGACCCCGGAGGATGTCCCCCTGCGCACTTGGTTGAAAGAACATCACCCGCCCTCCGCCAGCCCTTCGCCACACGGGGCATCACAGTCGCGCCCCCCGGCAATGGGCCGCGGAAAAAACACGGGCCGGAATTAGTGGATTCAAATTCCCTTTGCCTTTCCGCCGCGCCGGCGGAGAATGCACGCATGTCTGTTTACCGTGTTTTCTTTTGTCTTCTGTTTGTCCTCGGCCCAATTTTGCAGGCTGCGAAGCCCATCGACATTGGCTCTCGACGGGAGTTGTTTGTGGATGCGCATTTGGTCGCGGAGTTGCGGGGGGCGCGGCGGGAGTTGCATCATCCCACGCCGCGCAATTTGGCCATCGCGCATGACGCACCTTGGGAGGGAGCGGGGAGTGGGTATCACAGCATCATCCAAGATGGCGACCTTTTCCGGATGTATTATCGTGGCTCGAAGCTGGGTGTTGAAAAAGGAAAGCTGAAGCTGGGCCGCGAGGTGTATTGCTACGCGGAAAGCCACGACGGCATCACGTTTAAGAAGCCGCGGTTGGGCCTTCACGAGTACAATGGGTCGCGGGATAACAACATCATCTGGACTGGCGTGGGCACGCACAACTTCGCGCCGTTCTTGGACACGCGTCCGGGCTGTCCGCCGGAGTCACGTTTCAAGGCACTGGGTGGACTGGCATCGCAGGGGGGACTGTTCGCGTTCCACTCAGCCGACGGCATTCGGTGGTCACTCTTCAGCAAGAAACCGGTGGTAACGAAGGGTGCTTTTGATTCGCAGAACCTCGCGTTTTGGGACGCCAAGGCCGGTTTGTACCGGGCGTACTTTCGCACCTTCACCAAGGGTACCACCACCGAAAAGATCTGGAAACCGGCTGGCTATCGAGCCATCCGCACGGCCACTTCACGCAATTTTTTGACGTGGGAAAACTACAATGACCTAACCTACGCCGATTCGCCAGACGAGCACCTCTACACCAATCAAGTTGCGCCGTACTACCGCGCGCCGCATCTTCTGCTGGGCTTTCCCACGCGGTACATCGAGCGTGGCTGGTCGCCCGCCATGCGCACATTGCCGGAATTGAAACGCCGCGAACAGCGTGCCGCCGCGCACCTGCGCTACGGCACCGCGCTGACCGAGGCGTTGGTGATGACCAGCCGCAATGGCGTGCACTTCGAGCGCTGGAATGAGGCATTCCTCCGCCCCGGGCCACAGCGGCCGAACACATGGCTGTACGGTCACCAGTTCATGGCATGGCGCGCGGTGGAGACGAAGTCGGCGCTGCTCGGCGCGTCCAACGAGTTGAGTTTTTACGCCAGCGAAGGCGCATGGCATGGCAAGGGCAACGCAATGCGGCGGTATACGCTGCGACTGGACGGCTTTGTCTCCGTTACCGCCGGTTGGAAGGGCGGCGAGCTGTTGACCAAACCGCTGGTGTTTAAGGGTTCGCAGTTACATCTCAACTTTGCCACCTCCGCTGCCGGCAGCCTGCGCGTGGAAGTGCAGGATGCGAAGGGCCGACCGCTGCCCGGTTTTGCCTTGGCCGATTGCGACGTGCAGTTTGGCGATTCGGTGGGCCGTGCGGTGACTTGGAAAAATAATCCCAATCTCGGTGCGCTCGTCGGCAAGCCGGTACGCCTGCGGTTTGCGTTGAAGGACGCAAATCTGTTTGCACTGCAGTTTAAAACAGAAAAATGAAAACCATCGCGAAATGGGGAGTGCTGACCTGCCTGTTGTTTGCTGGTAGTGGCTGGACGGCGGAAGGGCATTTGCGGTTGTTTGAGTCGGGAAAGGAAGGTTATCCGCGGTATCGCATTCCGTCATTGGTGGTGATGAAGAGCGGGGCGTTGTTGGCGGTGTGCGAGGGTCGAGCTGATGGAGGCGGGTTGACGGGAAATGTGGATCTGGTCTGCAAACGCAGCACGAACAATGGCCGGACTTGGAGCGCGCTTGCGCGGGTGGCGGATTTGGGCAAGGACACGGTGGGCAATCAGGCGGTGTTGGTGGATGCCCAAACCGGCGTGGTGTGGATTGCTCACACGGTCAGTCCCGGTGGCGAGCTGGAGGCGGCCATCACACGCGGCGAAACGCTGCGGTCCACGCGGGTATACGTGACGCACAGCCGGGACGAGGGCAAGACTTGGAGTCTGCCACGCGATATCACGGCAGAGGTGAAGCGGCCCGGCTGGACATGGTACGGCTGCGGCCCTGGCGTGGGATTGCAGTTGAAAAACGGTCGGCTCTTTTTCCCCTGCTATCACGCCGAGGGCAAAAAGGGCCAAACCTACCGCAGCCACAGCATCTTCAGCGACGACCACGGGAAGACGTGGCAACTGGGCGGCAGCGCGGGCCGGTTGAACGGAGAATCGCAGGCCTTGCAGCGCCGCGACGGAAGTATTTATCTCAATGCGCGAACTTCCGGCAAAGGGCCACTAGCAAAGTCCATTGTTGAGAGCCGCGATAACGGACAGACTTGGACAGCCAAGAAAATTGATCGCGCCCTGTATGACCCGCCGTGCCAAGCCAGCTTGTTAAAACTGACGCCTGCCGATGGCCGGCCGCGCTGGCTTTTCTGTCACCCTGCCGGCCCGGGACGACGGAACCTAACCATCCGGCTGAGTGTCGACGAAGGCCGCACGTGGACTGGCGGCTCGCTATTGCTGCGCAAAGGGGACAGCCAGTATTCGAGCATGGCACTCTTGTCCAACGGCCGCATGGGCGTGCTCTACGATTGCTGGGAGGACAACAATTACCAGATTCACTTCACCACGGTTGCGCCACGTGAGGTCCGGTAGGGTGTTGTCGGATTTCGGCACGGGCCGTTCACGAAGTAAGTCGTTGCAGATGATTTGAGTTTTGCGACAATCGCGACGCAACCGTTGAATTCAATATCACCGCCATGAAATCCACGCTCTTTTTTACCGTTGCCCTTGTGGGCCTCTGCTTTTGCCACTCCGTTCACGGACAGAAAAAGACGGCGAATATTCCATACGTGAAAAACGGACACGAGCGGCAAGTGCTCGACATTTACACGCCGGCAAAGCCAGCGGGGAAAGCGCTGCCGGTGATGTTTTGGATTCACGGCGGCGGCTGGGTGGTGGGGGACAAAAGCGACGTGGCGCTGAAGCCGAAGGTGCTGACGGAGCGCGGGTTTGTTTTTGTGTCAACGAACTATCGGCTGCTGCCCAAGGTAAAGATGGAGACGTTGATTGGCGATGTGGCAAAGTCACTCGGCTGGGTGCATGCGAACATTGCCAAGCACGGAGGCGATCCCACGCGGATTTTCGTGGGCGGCCACTCGGCGGGCGCACAGTTGGCGGCGTTGATTTGTACGGACGACCGATGGCTCAAACGCGAAGGTGTGTCGTTTGACGTGCTGAAAGGTTGCGTGCCGGTGGATGGCGACACGTACGACATCCCCAAGATTATTATGACCGCCGAGCATCGGCGCGCGTTGTATGGCGGCAAGATGTATACCTTCGGTCATCGGCAGAAGTTCGGCAACGACCCGGAGAAGCACNTCGACTTCTCCGCCGTGACGCACGTTGCCNAGGACAAGGGCATCCCGCCCTTCCTGCTGCTGTATTTTCCCGGCAACCCCGACACCCGCGCGCAAGCCCGGCGGCTGCAGTCCCTCCTCCTCGCGGTCGGCGTTCCCGCGCGCGCGTATGGCAAGGGCGACAGCAACCACAGCCGCCTGAACAACGATCTCGGTAAACCCGAAGACCCTGCCACGCGCGAGTTCTACAAGTTCCTAGACCCATTGATGGGCAAACGGTAGCCCGGCATTATGACAATCCTGCAAAGCCATTGCGGCGGAAAATGAGGTGGATCGAAACTGCTACTGCGCTTTTATTTGCCAATCGCTTTTGGCGAAGGAGAATTTCCATATGAACTACTTTCGAATCTTACTGAGTTGCCTGCTGTTGATGGGCATGGGACTGGCCGCCGCTGAACCGGTCGACATCGGTTCGCGGCGCGAGTTGTTTGTCGATGACCTGCTGATTGGCAAGCTCGACGGCACGCGCCTGAAGTTGCATCACCCGCACAAGCTGCGCCGCGTGCCGCCCCGGCCGTTTGGGCATTATGCCACTGTGCTGCAGGATGGCGGCAAACTGCGGCTATATTATCGTGGCGACAAAATTCCGGGCGTGCATTGGCGTAATGGCTGGGGTCGCTATCATGAAAATGAGGTGACACTTTACGCCGAGAGCCGCGACCAAGGCATCACTTGGACGGAGCCCAATCTCGGCTTGTACCCCATCAAGGAAATGCCCAAAGGCAATGTGGTGTTGGCCGATGCGTTTCTTGTGAACCACAACTTCACGCCGTTCATCGACACCAATCCCAAGGCGCCGGCCAACGCGCGCTACAAGGCGCTCGGCGGCGGGCGTTACAACGCGCCGAACTGGCCCATCTACAAGCCGGGCGAACGCGAGGCGCTGCTCAAGAAGCACGGCCCGGGCGGGTTGCGCGCCTATGCCTCCGCCGACGGCTTGCGCTGGCGGCCGTTGGCGAAGGAGCCGGTGATTGCCGAGAGCCTCGGCAGTTTCGATTCGCAAAACGGCGCGTTCTGGTCGGAAGCCGAGCAGCTTTATGTGTGTTACTTTCGTTGGTTCGACAAGGGCCGCCGAGCCATTCGCCGGGTGACCAGCAAGGATTTCCTGAATTGGTCAGAGCCTGTGAACATGCAGGCCAACGAGCCGGGCGAGCACCTTTATACCAGCGTCACGCAGCCGTACTTCCGCGCGCCACACATTTACATCGCCCTGCCCACGCGCTTCCAAGCCCGCAAGGGCGCCATCACGGATATTGTCCTCATGGCCACGCGCCCGGGCAGTGGCCGGTATCATCGGCATTTCAAGCAGGCCTTTATCAGACCCGGACTGGGACCGGCCGGTTGGGGCAATCGTGCCAACTACATCACCCTCAATGCCGTGCAAACCAGCCCCACCGAGATGAGCCTTTTCATGTACGGCGGCGGCCATTACAAGCTGCGGCTCGATGGCTTTATCTCCGTGCACGCCGGCTTCGCGAAAGGGGAGTTCGTGACGAAGCCGCTGAAGTTTTCGGGGAACAAACTGGAGTTGAACTACTCCACCGCTGGTGCCGGCGAAATCCGCGTGGAGCTGCAAGACGCCACCGGCCGCCCGCTGCCCGGCTGCGCACTGGCCGATTGCGACCCCATCAAGGGCGACACCATCTCCGGGCGGGTGACGTGGAAAGGCAGCAGCGATGTCAGCCCACACGCGGGCAAAACCGTCCGCCTGCGGTTCGTGATGAATGAGGCCGATATTTTTTCACTGAAATTCGACAAGTAAAATGAACAGAACGATTACGTGGCGCAGCCTCCTGTTTCTTCTTGCGTTGGGACCACTGGCCGTTGCAGCTACCGAGGCGAAGACGGTGACCATCCAAGTCACGCTCGACCGCGGGCCGGACTTTGGCCAAGCCTTTGGTTCGCTCTTCGAGGTGGCGAGCGATGACGGACAGCTGATGATCGGTGCCGGTTTTCAAAACGCTTACAACACACGTTACCGGGCCGACCGGCATGCGGTGCAGTTTTATATCCGCCCCACCAGTGGCGAGCGGACGTACCAGATGGCAGAGTTGCCGCGCCCCAGCAAGACGCTTGTGGGCTCCTACCTGTTCGGTCGCGATGGGGAGGTGTACTCGACCTATGGTGGCCTGAAAAAGTGGCAACCAAAATCCAGCGACTGGGCGGCGGCCGAAAGCCTCGGTGGCACGCATGAGACCATGCGGCTGGGCGGCGGGCTGCTGACGTTTGGCGCGAGCCGCGTGCGTTACAACGGCCGGTCCATTCTCGAGCCGCCCAAGCAGGGGAGCTATCAACTTTTCTTTTACGCCAACGGCCACTTGTGTTTTTACCACGTGCATCGCAACGGAAAACCGTACCGCCTTTTCAAAAATGAGGCGGACGGCTTCAGCCTGCTCTTCGCTTGCCCGTGGTCGCCCGACCAGCCGCGCGTGGACCTCGCCAAGGCGAAGACCCTGCGGCTGCCGGTCGTCGGCGAGACCACCTTCGCTTGGGGCCAGCTCGGCGGCCAAGTCGTCACCGGCTCAAACATCGGCGGCTTTTACGTTTTCGAGAATGGCCGATGGCGGATGATTTTGGAGCCCAACATCAACGTCAGCTATCAGCTCTACTCGAGCCTGGCGTTTCATGACCGGCTGCTCATGGGGCAGTACCCCACCGGTCGCGTGTTTTCGTATGACGGCAAAAAAATCACCGACCTCAAAGGCTGGCCACCGGTTCCCAAGGGAGTGTCTGGCAGTTCCCGCGAGGCGCAAACGACGACGATTTATGGCGGCGACCTGTTTGTGGGCGTGTGGCCCTGGGCCGAGCTGTGGCGCTACAACCCCGACCAACGCCGGTGGCATTTCGCCCAACGCATGTTTAAGCATCCCGCGCCTTCCGCCAACATCACCCACCCCTACGACCTCGAAAACGCCAACGGCACCCCCCGCAACCGCTGGGGCCAGCGCGTGACCAGCCTGGTGCCTTCCGGTCCGGACCTGTTCATCGCCACCTCCGCCAAGGCGCCGTACCAGTGGGAGCCAAAAAAGTTTCCCTTCCTCGCGCCTGACAAGTGGAAGTCGTACGGCAAGGTTTACCGCATGACCATGCCCGGCCATCTCGCCGTGCCCACCATCTGGACTGCCGGGCCGACCACCCTAGAATTCGAGCTGCAGCCCGGCCAAATGTCCATTCGCCAAGACGGCAAGCTCCTCGCAACCACCAAGCTAACCGGCCCCTTGTCCCGCC
>PBPF01000140.1 GCA_002724615.1 Verrucomicrobiales bacterium
TCAATGCTCGCCGACCCGTTAGCCGCTGCCACGCTTTTCACCAGCCCGAACGACACGATGTCGCGCGAGTAGCCGGGATAGGTCACGCCCTTGAGCGCGTCTTCAATGGAATTTTCCAAGCTCATGTTTTTGCGACCCACGCCGGCGACATCGCGCGCAGCTTGTCCACCTGCTTGGGGATGACTTCCAGTGCGTAGTCAATGTCATCCGCCGAAGTGTCGCGGCCGAGGGAGAGGAGAACGTTGCCCTTGGCCAACGCCGCGTCAAGCCCGATTGCCGCCAGCGCCGGAGGCATCGCCATGTTTTTTGTGACGCACGCCGCCCCGCTGGCCACTGCGATTCCCTGCATGTCCAGCGCCAGCGCCAGTCCTTCGCCCTCCAGCCCTTCGAACGAGTAACTCAAGTGATGCGCCATTCGCCTTTCGCCCAGTGGCGCACCGTTCAGGCGAACCCCCTCCACGCGCTCCTGAAGCCCTTCGTGCAGCTGCCGTTGCAACGGCGCAGGATTCACCGGCGGCAAACCAATCGCCACGCCTGCGCCCGCGATGGCCGCCACGTTTTCCGTGCCGGCGCGCCAACCATCCTCCTGCGCGCCGCCGTGGATCAGTGGCGTCAATGGTATCCGCCGGTCGCGACACAACACCCCCACCCCCTGCGGCCCGCCAAAACGTTGCGAGGCCAAGGTTAGCAGCGAGACCCCCTCCTGCCGCAAATCCACTGGCACCCAGCCGGCAACTGCCGTCGCGTCCACCAGCAACGGAATCCCCCGCTCTGCGGCAAGTGTCCCGATGGCTGCCGTGTCCTGTATCGTCCCCAAGTCGTGGCTGCCGTGATGCGTCGCGATAAGCACTGTACGATCCGTCAACGCCTCCGCGATGGTCTTCGGCTTAACTCGTCCTTCGCCGTCCACTGCCAACCGCGTCGCCTCAAACCCATTCTCCTCCAGCCAAGCCACCGAACCCTCCACCGACGGATGCTCGTTGTTCGACAGCACGATGTGGTTACCGCGCTCCCGATGCGCCCACGTCACTCCCTTCACCGCCAGATTGTTCGCTTCTGTGCCGCTGCTGGTGAAGATAATCTCATCGGCATCCGCGTGAAGCATCTCCGCGCAGTTAGTCCGTGCCTCCTCAATTGCCTCGCGTGCGGCCAACCCGTGTCTGTGCAGAGACCCCGCGCTCCCGAACTTCTCCTCCAGAAACTGCCGCATCACCTCCTTCACCGGCTCGGCCAAAGGCGACCCGGCAAGGTGATCCAGATAAACCCGCCGCTTCATGCCGGGAGAGTAAAAGGGAACAAAAAGAAATACAACGCGCCGAAACAGAAGGCGGGGCCGGTGGCCTCGCGCTCGGCTTATTTCAATAACGCCAGATACTCCGACAACACCTTCATGTTCGCGATAAACACCTGCGTCTCCACCCGCTCCGTGAACGTCATCCCGCGCAGCTCCAGCTTGTCCTTCGAAACCCACCGCCCCTGCTTGTCCTGGGCAGCGATGATTTCCCGCACGCGCTTTTCCATGCCCTTTGCGCGTGCAGCCCGCTGCTTGGCAGTCGGCGGCGTGCGCTTCAGCGAGGCCAAATACTTCTCCCTTCCCATCGCCTTCACCTTCTCATAATGCCGGATCATCGATTCCACCCCAAACGAGCTTTTAAACCCGTAATGCGTCGGCAAGTCGTCATCGGTGTAAACCAGCTTGTAGTCCTTCGTGAAGTACAGCGGCTTGTTCGTTTTCAACTCGTAAAATCGCGCCCATGTCCCTTGGGCAACCGCCGATTTTTTATACCAAGCCACAGCCGGCGCCACCGCACGCAGGTATTTGTCCTCGCCCAGCTCCAGGTACAAGTCGATCAATGTGCGGCATACCCCCACGCTTTCGCCACCGGTCACCGAGGCGGGCTCGAAGCGCCGCGCCCACGCCGGTTCCATCCTCGCATTATACTGCTGTGCCCATACCGGCTGCGGCTCGGGCATTTGCGAGAGCAATAGAAAATCCGCTCCCCGCACCACCGCCGCCAAGAACTCCGGTCGCCCCTCACCATATCGCCGGTGCGCCTCCAGTGCCGTCAGGATGCAGTCGCGGATCGAGTTGTCATTGAACGTGTAGTGTGACCGGTAATCCAGACCCTCGTATTTGCGCGACCACTTCTCGGGATATGTCGCCTTCTTCACGGGGAACCGCCGCGGATCCACTGCCTTCCCATCGTAACGTTGCGGCCACGCCCCGTTCGGATACTGCGCCGCCAGCAACTTCTGCAAACCATACGACAGCGCATGCAACACCCGCCGCTGCCGCGCATCATTCGCATCCCGACAATGCCCTCCCAGTGCCATCAAGAACCGCAAGGCACTCTGGGAATTGTTGTCGTCAAACGTGGTGATATTCCTCCGGCGTGTGGTTTCCGTGAACGCCAGCTTCCCCCGGTCCACCTGCCGGTACCATCGCTCCTTCGCGTCAAAATCAAACCGGTAATCCCATCCTCCGCTTTCCAACTGGCTCATCGCCAGCGCATCCCCCACCGCCAGCGCGCAGTCCAGCAGGTACTTGTCCCCCGTTGCCTCGTAGGCTGTCAAAAACGCCTCCCCCATCGAGGGCGTCCCCGGCGGCTGAATCCAAATTGTCGTCTTGCTCCCCTTCCCTTCGCCCGCCATCAACTTCATGTCCGTCGAGTATCGCCAAAGATACCCGCCCCCCGCCGCAATGGACCGCATGAACTTGGCACCCTTGACCAGCGTCATGCGGGCATCAGTGGCGGTATCGGCACCCGCCGCAACGGCGACAAGCAGAAAAGGCAAAAGGATCGAGCGTGTTTGCATCTGGAAACAATAACACCCAATTCCCCATCGTCTAGCGCAACCGCTTGCCTTGTCTTTGTCTCGCAATTAGCCTGTGGCCGGATGCGGTTATTGGATGCTTACCTGTTGCGCGAGCTGCTGGTGCCCCTGTTCTACTGCCTGGTGGGATTCCAGGTCTTTTGGACAGCGTTTGACCTCTATAGCCACCTCGACGAGTACCGCGAGTTAAACTTGGGCGTGGCGGACGTGGCGCACCTGTATATATTAAAAATGCCAGAGCTGCTGGGCACAGTGTTGCCGGTGGCACTGCTTCTAGCGTTGCTGTATACGCTCACAAACCTGTCACGCCACAACGAGATTGTTGCCATGCGTACGGCTGGCTTGAGCTTGGTTCGCATCAGTCGGCCATTCCTTCTCGTGGGGGTGTTGATGAGCGTGCTGTTGTTTCTCGTGACGGAATACTTCGGACCGCGTGCGGCCGAGCGCATGGCGGAAATCCAGACACGCCAAGCCGCCAGTGAGGAAGAGTCTCCTTGGGTGGATCGTGTGATTGTGCGAAAGGATCATCAGGGCAATATACAGACCCTCGGACCCCTGAGCTTTAACCGGAAAACACAAGAGCTGCGCGACGTGGTGGCAGAATTAAACAGCACCGCACGTGACCGCGACTTATACCTTCCCGACACCAATCGGGTGGTTAACAGCGCGGAGAATGTAAGCCGCGGGGAATGGACACCGCGCGGATGGCTGTTTCACAACGTGAACCATTTTAAATATCAACGCGGTTCCTCCCTGTGGCCCAACCCAGAACAAAGCGTGTTCCATGAAATGATTCTTGTGACGAATTTGAACATCAGCCCCACGGAGATCCTGACCGAGGTGGAACGCAAGCGCATCCAAGTCCGACTTTCATCGCATGACGCCGGCAAGCGACTGCTCTTCACAGTTCGTGAGCTTCTGGAATTCACTAACGGGGAAAAAGCGCCATCGCCGGGCACGAAGGAATACTCGATGGTTCACACCCAGCTTCACGGCCGTCTGGCCCAACCATTGACCTGCGTGGTGGTTGTGTTGATCGCACTGCCGTTCGGGGCATTTCTTGGCCGTCGCAGTGCTTTTGTGGGTGTCGCTGCCAGCGTAGTGATGTGTTTTGCCTACTTCATGCTTTTTCGTCTGGGCATGGCAATGGGTATGGGCGGGGCATTGGCGGCCATGGGCATTTGGGGTCCGCTGGTCGCTGCATGGCTACCCAATTTCTCCTTCGCGACAATCGGGCTAGGGCTGTCGTGGAAAATGAGGTAATCCTAATGTCGAAGGGAAACAACCTCAGCGAACTTTATCGCATCAGTCGTGAAATCCACGCCACGTTAGAGCCGCAGGTGGCCCTGCAACTGGTGATGCGTGAGGCAGTAGGCCTTGTCAATGCCACCAGCGGTTCACTCGTTTTGGTCAACCCCACCACCGGGCTACTGGACATTGAAGCGTCAGAAGGACTGCCCGAGGATGGCGCGGATTTAAAACTGCGGCTGGATGAGGGCATCACCGGCTGGGTCGTGCGCCACGGCCAGCCACTTCGCGTTGATGATGTGTCGAACGACAAACGGTACGTCACCCTGCGCAGTGGTGTGTGTTCGGAGATGGCTGTGCCCCTAGTGATGGATGGCGAAGTGCGCGGCGTGTTGAACGTGGATGCCGACCAACCTGCAGCATTCTCTGCTGCGGACCAGAAACTGTTAGAGGAGCTTGCTGACCACGCAACGCAAGTGATCAGGAACACATGGCTTTTCGAACAGTCACGCCATCAGGCAAGGCTACTGGAGAGCTTGGTCAGCGTTCGGCAGTCTATCAACTCATCCTTGAATTTGGATGATGTCCTCCAAGACATTACCCGCGAAGCCGTCAGCCTGTTCCCCGCACGCATGGCGTCGCTGCAACTCGTGGATGGCTCCGGCGAGTGGCTAGAGCTGCGCGCGCAACACGGCGCTGGAGAGGACTATCGGTCGCGCCCGCGGCTTTGGGTCGATGACAGTTTCATGGGTTCAGTGGTACGTCGCCGTAAGCCAATACAGGTGGTCAACGTGCAAACCTCTGCACAGTATCAGCATCCTGAGATTGCACGGCGGGAGGGGCTTGTGTCGCTGCTCAGTGTGCCACTGGTGTTTGATGACAAGTGTCTCGGTACGCTCAATGTTTACACCGACCAGCCCCACGTTTTTTCCAACGAGGAAACCCACGCGCTCGTTGCACTTGCCGAGCTGTCCGCCATCGCCATCGACAAGGCGCGCCTATACGAGCGCACCGTGGACGTGGAGGAACAATTGCGCCGGAACGAGCAACTTTCTGCGTTGGGCTTACTGGCCGCGGAGGTAGCACACGAGATTCGCAATCCGCTGACGGTGATGAAAATGCTTTACCATTCGCTGAACTTGGATTTCGGCAGCGACGATCCTCGGGCGGAGGATGCACGAGTGTTGAGCGAAAAGATGAACCAACTCGATGCTATTGTGGAACGCATCGTGAACTTCGCCCGTAACGCCGAGCCGCGCATGGCACCCGTGGATTTGGCCGGACTGCTCGATGACCTCGCCCTGCTCACCCGCCATAAGCTGCAGCACCAGCGCATCACCTTGCAGCGAGAAATGGCCAACAGCCTGCCCAGCGTGAATGGCGATGCCACGCAGCTGTCTCAAGCATTTTTGAATCTCATTTTAAACGCCACCGAGGCCATGCCCGAGGGTGGCACGCTCACCATCCGCGCCGCCACCGAGGCCAACGCCGTGGCAGTGGCCTTCGCCGACACCGGCCCTGGCATGACGGAGGAACAGCGCGCGCGCGCCTTCACAGGTATGTTGAGCACTACCAAGGAAAAAGGCGGAGGCCTCGGGCTGGCCATCGTGGCCAAGGTGGCCGAGGCTCACGGTGGCCAAGTGGAAGTGGACGCACGCGAAGGCGAGGGGACAACGATTACCTTGCGCCTGCCCGTTACGGATTGATGCAGATCAGGTGCTTTTCACCGCGCAGCAACAAGCGGCTGTTCACTGGCACAGGCGAGGCGATGATCCGTTCGCCCATGTCGTTTTCCGAAAGCAACTTGAAGGCGCCTTCAATTCCCGCGACGAACACTGTGCCATCCTCACGCGCGGCATAGATTTTGCCGTCGCCGATGGACGGGCTGGAGTAGTAGCTCGCGCGATTCTTGGGGAACTGGCCTTTCCAAAGTGTGTCGCCGGTCTTGGGGTCGGTGCAAAGCACCTCGCCACGGTCGCGTACGGTGTATACGCGCCCCTCATGTGCCGCGGGAGTGGGCACGAAGCTACCAGCCCCCGTTTCCCACGCGCGATGCGTGCCGGTCACATCGCCTTTGCCGCCAAGCTTGATGCCCGCCAGCTTGCTACCGCGTCCATAAGGCACCACCGCCATGTCGCCCACCTTCACAAAAGACGACACGACTACCCAGAAACTTTTCTTCTGCGGATTAAAACCAGCGCAGCTCCAGAGAATGTTGCCGTTGGCCGCGTCGTGGGCGGTGAACCGTTCCGCGCCCCAAACGAGCAGTGCCTCGCGGCCATTATGTTTTGTGACGACAGGCGTGGCGTAGCTGTGATCGCCCTCTGTGGGCGTTTGGTAGTCGCGTTTCACCTTCCACGCCAACTCGCCCGTGCGCTTGTCGTAAGCCAGCAGCCAAGAATTGCCTTTGCGCATCAGCGCCATTACCACGTGCTTTTCGGTGAGCACAGGTGAGGTGCCGAAATCCCAGTAGAGCGTGTCGCGCCCGTAAGAGTTCAAATCCTTTTGCCAAATAATTTTTCCTTTAAAATCCACCGCCGCCAGCGTCTTGCTCTTGAAGAAAACAAAGAACGCCTTGCCATCCGTCACGGCCGACGAGTTGCTGCCCGAACCATTGCGGTGTTTGCCCGGCGTCTCCTTGCCAAAGACTGTCTGCCAGTGTTGCTTGCCGTTCCAGTCGTAGGCCAGTAATGCGTCCTTCCCTTCCACCGGCGCCGTGAGCACAATGTGGTTTTCCCAAACCACGGGCGTCGAACATCCCTTCCCCGGCAACGCCACACGCCAAGCCCACTTGGCCTCGTCCGTCAACTTCACCGGATATGTCCCACCCGCAGCGCTCCCATTCACATTCGGCCCGCGCCAACTAGGCCAGTTGTCGGCGGACAGCGAGACGGCGAAAGCGAGAGTTAACGCAAAGNGAAAAAAAGAATGNTTTGGCATGCGAGGACTATAAGCGTTCACCTTCACGCGGCAAAATAAAAAGCGGCCCACAGGCCGCTTGAAACGCTCGGNGAAAAGCCGCCCTATAAATACTCGTTGATGAGGTTTTCCAGGTACTCTTGCCGGCCGCTGCGGTTCTCGGTGATCTCGCCTTTCTCAAGCATATAGGCTTCGAGGCTCTCGAAAGTGGCGCCACCGGATTCGATCTCTTGGCCGATTCCCTCGTCCCAGCTGGAGTAGCGGTCTTTTACGGCCTCGGCNAGCCGGCCATCGGCACGGATNGCNGCGGCNATTTTCAGNCCGCGAGCAAAGGCGTCCATGCCGCCGATATGGGCATGAAAGAGATCGATGGGTTCGTGGCTTTCACGGCGTACTTTGGCGTCGAAATTTACGCCGCCCGGCGCAATGCCACCGTGCTTGAGAATGGCAAGCATGCATTTGGTGGTTAAATAAATGTCGGTTGGGAATTGGTCGGTGTCCCAACCAAGCAGCAGGTCGCCGGTGTTNGCGTCTATGGAGCCGAGGAAGCCCTGGCCGCCGGCGTAGTCCAACTCATGCTCCATTGTGTGGCCGGCGAGTGTTGCGTGGTTGGTCTCGATGTTGAGCTTCACATGATCTTCAAGGCCGTTGGCACGTATGAAATTTAAGCATGCGGCCGCATCAAAGTCGTACTGGTGCTTGGTTGGCTCNTTTGGCTTTGGCTCGAAGAGAAACTGGCCGGTGAAGCCGATCTTCTTCGCGTAATCGACCGCCATGTGCATGAACTTGGCGAGATGATCNAGCTCGCGTTGCATGTCGGTGTTCAGCCANCTCTGGTATCCTTCGCGACCGCCCCAGAAGACGTAGTTTTCNCCGCCGAGATGCTGCGTGACCTCGAGCATCTTCTTCACCTGACACNCCGCATAGGCAAAGGCATCCGCATTGCTGCTGGTTGCAGCGCCGTGCATGAAGCGCGGNTTGCTGAAAAGATTGGCGGTACCCCAGAGCAGCTTGATGCCCGTGCGTTCCTGTTCCGCCTTGAGCACGGCAACCACGGCGTCGAGATTCTCGTGGCTCTCCTGCAATGTGGCCCCCTCCGGCGCGATGTCACGATCATGAAAGCAATAAAACGGTGCTCCGAGCTTCTCAAGAAACTCGATGAACACCCTCGCGCGGTTCTCCGCATTGGATACATCATCCGTACCCGACTCCCAAGGGCGCACCGCTGTGCCCGGACCAAACGGGTCATTGCCCATCCCTCGCATTGTGTGCCAATAAGCAATACTGAAACGCAAGTGCTCCTTCATGGACTTGCCCTCCACTACCTCGGAGGCATTGTAATGCTTGAAGGACAGGGGGTTCTTGGAATCCGATCCTTCGAATTCCACTGTTTGAACGTCAGGAAAAAACTCAGCCATGGATAAATGGGTTCGCGCGCATTGGAGGCAAGCGACGCGGCCAAGTCAAGGGAAAGGCGGTTACCAAACCTCCACCGGGCCCTTGGGGACGGGGATGGCTTTGCGTTTCTCGACGGCGGTTTCGGGTTCGTTCATGAAACTGGCAACCAACGGTTCCAGTTCGAATTGCGGAAGCAGTTCGCCTTGGTCATCGGTGAAACGGATGCGCCAATCGAGGTAGTTGGCAAGGACGCTTTCAAATTCATCGCGGGTGCTGATTTGCACGATGGCTTTGTTGAAGGGCTTGGCGGGGCCGAAGCGTTTGGCGTACCACGGGGCGACTTTGCGAAACATCACGCTGCCGCGATCTTCGCCGAAGACTTCCACCATCAGGTCATAGTGGCGGCGCAGGACACGGATGCGTTCGTCGAAGGTGGGCTCGGGGAGCAGTTCGCCGGTCGTTATATAATGCTGGGTGTGCTTAAAGATCCACGGGTTGTAAAACGCGCCGCGGCCGATGGAGACGCCGGCGCAACCGGTGTCCTCAATCATGTGCTTGGCGGCCTCGGCGGAGGTGACGTCGCCGTTGCCCACCACGG
>PBPF01000141.1 GCA_002724615.1 Verrucomicrobiales bacterium
AGGCCAGCGCCCACGTGGTCAAAAGTAAGCACGGCTTTGTTGCCTTTGATCTCCATGCTCTTGAAGCGCGGGCTTTGGTGGACGATCTCCACGCCGTAATTCTTGGCCAAGGCCCAACGCGCCAGCCGCTTGGCAACGGTCTGCTTGTCGCGCGGATGAATGTCGCGCCCCTCGCCCACATCAATGATCACCGCCTCGCCGGTGTTTTTCAGTCGATCCATCGTCATCGTCTGCGCCTCGCGCAGTTCGGCCCAGTTATCATCCATCGGCTCGGGNTGTTCATCNCGGAAGTCAGCNANCTGCACCCANTANAACGGAAAATCGCCCTGGCCCCATTCCTCCCGCCAGTTTTGAATCATTAGCGGAAACACATCGCGATANGCCTTNGCGCGGCCGCTGTTGCTCTCGCCCTGATACCAAATGGCCCCGCGAATGCCGTAACCAATGATCGGCTTGAGCACGCCGTTGTAAAGGTTGCCGGGGCGATGCTGGCCGGTGAGCGGATTGCGCGGAGCACGTGGCCGNCGTGGCACCGGCTTGCCCGCCTTGCGTGCGGCCGTTGCTGCCGTTTGCCANTTCTNNAGGCGACTCTCATAAGTCGCCGCAGCCTTGGCGGAATCGTAGGTGGCCTCGGTTTGTTTCCACTGCGCCATATACGGCGCGGCCGCAGGAAGTTTCGCAAGGAGATCACGTCGAATCCATGCCTCGGCCGCGGAACCNCCCCAAGCGTTGTCGATGAGTCCCACCGGCACATCCAGCGCCTGATGCAAGGTGCGCCCAAAGAAATAACCCACCGCCGAAAATTGCTTCACGGTTTCCGGTGTGGCTGAAACCCATTCACCCTTGAAATCTTTCTGTGGCTCNTGCGTGCCNACCTGCGGCACGGAGATCAGGCGGATATTGGGGAACTTCGCCGTGAGACTTTCCAAGTCCGGATCGTAAGCGCGGTCCACCGACCAAGCCATNTTCGATTGCCCGGAACAAACCCACACCTCNCCCACCAAAACGTTTCCCAACTTGTGCGTGCTACTCCCCTTGATNGTCAAAGTCGCCCCCTTGGCATTGGCCGGCATCGCCTTGAGCTTCACCTGCCACCGCCCATCCTTGCCAGCCTTGGTGGAATGCGTTTGCCCGGCAAAAGAAACCGTCACCTCCCTGCCCGCATCATCCCAACCCCAAATGGGACAAGCCACATCCCGTTGCAAAACCATGTGGTTGCCAATGATGGAAGGAAGCCGCGTTTCCGCAGTCACCAAAANCGGAACGAGCGTGAAAAACAAAAGCAATCGCTTGGGCATGCGCCGATTGCAGCGCGGATTGATTCGAGCGTCAACGCTTAAGAGCGTTNCGGATGGCTTGCTTGAAATCGGGTTGCCATAGGTTGCCCATATGCCCGCCACTTTCGAAAACAGTATGTCGATTGCTGAGGCGCGTGGTGAACCAGTCAACCTGATCCGGTTTTAAAAGAAAGTCNTTGCGCGAGAGAATGACATGCACATCCTGATTGGCGACCAGCCCAGCCTCCACNCCGCGCAGGTCGGCCGCTTGGCGAATTTGTCCGGCGGTGACCCCTTGGGCTTCAAGGTTTGGGGTAAGAATTTTCTGGAAATAATCCGCGAAGCTCAGGGCGTTTAGACGCTCGTAGAGTCGGTTACGACGGGTGGAGATGCCGAGGGATTCTTCGAACATGCCGGCAACGATCATCTGGCGAAGCGTGAGGCGGAAATTCAGGCCAATTAGATATGAGGCTTCTTGGTCAGTGAAGGGAAGTTGCATGGTGGGAGNTGTTCCTTGACTGGCAATNGCGAGAGTCTTAGCCATTGCACCTCTGGTNATGGTGGCGGTGGCATTGGCGTCAGTGGCGGGGGCGCGGTAAAGGGTGTCCAGCGTCTGCAGTCCNTGAATGAGATCGATCGGTGGGTTAACAGCAATATGCTTTTTAAACGGGCTGTTNTCNCGTGCAGCNAGGTTCAAGGTGTACCAAGCGCCCATGGACATGCCNATAAGCGAGGTGTCCTGAACGTGGTCGGCGCCGTGCTGTTTCGCTAGGTCGCCCTGCACTGCCTTGATGACTTGGGTAAGCAGAGTGAGATCGCGCGGAGTGTGGCCGGGAAAAAAGCCGGCGGGAGCGCTACGCATGAACTCCCAGTTGAATGTNCTGCTGAGTGTGACGACNCTGTAGCCTTNATTCCATGCCTGCTCGGCGAAGACAACGGATAGNTTGTTGAGNCGGTGTCCNCCTAAGCCCGGCAGCACGATCGCCAACGGCGCAGGCCGAGGCTGGATCCATGCTGAGTATTTCAGTGGACGACGAAATCCCTCCGGGCTTACCTCGCGGATGGCGGCANGTTCGTCAAAGCCGGCGGCCTCGGGCACGGCAAAGACGACGCTGAGCGTTTGCACNTGTCCCGTGGCCTCAGGCTGACCAGCAATAGGGCGATTGTGAGTCTGCAGGTCACGGAGAATCGTGTAATAAAGCCGGGTCAATTCATAGGAGTCGTGCTCGCGGGTAAGCAAATTATGGAAAGCCTTGGCCTGATATGTGTATTCGTTGGCAGTGAGGCCNGCCTTGGCGGGCGGGATGAGGGTGGCAGGATCTAGAAAGGCGTCACCCACGCGACCNACCACATGCCGCTCTGAGCCCGCGCCNAACACCGGCAGATAAAGGTACATCTTCGGCTGCCAACCCCATACGCCGAGGGTCTGGTCGAAGTCTTCCGGGCTGGGCTTTATGTTAAAGGTATGAGTGGCGGGGTCGCCCAAGCCGCCGATGCCGAGGGTTGAGTTGATTAAAAACCGTTTGGTCTCGCGNCCAGCCCCAGCAACGTTGCCCTGCAGCAAGTTGTTGGCGAAACGAAGTGGATAGATGAGATTATTGTAAAACAACCGGGCGCGGTGNCGCAGTCCATCGGGAGTGGCCTTTTGGTAGCCCTTCACCATTGGGTAAGCAAAACCCTCAAACAGGGCNGANTTGAAGGCATGAAGCGTGCGGTTGATTGGCTCGATGGGATCACCAATGGGCTGCACCATCAACTCGGCATCCCCCGGGCGCGATGGCTCGGGGAGTTGGTCGAGCTTGGCCTGATCCAGTGTGCCACAAGCGAGTGACAGCGACAGCACAGCCACTCCAATTATCCAGTGCATGGGCATCCGGAGAGTTCAGAGATTCAAGACGCTCACGTCAAGTATTTCGTGGCAAGTAGGTGAAGTTCCATCGACAAACCGACGACGTTACTTGGAAACGTATTGGCCGCGTGGCTGACCGACGTTACACTGGGTCCATGCAGAAGTGGGAATACAAGATACTCAAGCGCACCGAATTGACCGAGGAAAAGCTTAATGCCTTGGGTGCTGAGGGATGGGAGTTAATGAACTTCGTCCTTCCCCAGTGCAATCTGCCCGGNAGCTTTGACGAGATTGAGGTGCAGNTGGTTCTACGGCGACCACATGCGGGGTAACNCTGCCTTCATGAGTGGCCGTGACCACCCCTCNTNGCTACAGGTCNTGCAGGTTGTAGGTGTGAAGCTTGCGGTGGAGGGTGCGGCGGGACATGCCGATTTTCTTGGCGGCCTCGGTGCGGTTGCCTTTGCTTTCCTTCAGCGCGCGAATGATCAGTGCCTTCTCTGCGTCGCCGACGGTTAAAGTCTTTTTGCCGAGCATGTCCTTGGCTTCGGGATGTGGGATGGCGGGGGTGTCGCCGCGGACGCTGGGGGGAAGGTCGCGCAGGGTCACTTGGTTGCCGCGGCAGAGGACAACGGCGTGCTCGATGGCGGTGCGCAGTTCGCGGACGTTGCCGGGCCAAGGGTGGTTCATCAGCGCCTCGGTGGCGTCTGGGTGCAGGGCATCAATGGGCTTGGCGTTCTCCTGGGCGAATCCCTTTAAGAAGGCGTTGGCAAGGAGAAGGATGTCGGTGCCTCGGTCGCGCAGGTTGGGCATGCGGATTTCCACGACGCGAAGTCGGAAGAAGAGGTCTTCGCGAAAGTTTCCTTCGGCCACCTCGGTCTCGAGGTCGCGGTTGGTGGCGGCTATAAGGCGGACGTCGGCGGTCTGCGTGGTGCCGGAGCCGACGCGCTCGAAGGTGCGTTCGCCCAAGAAGCGCAGGAGCTTGACTTGGATGGCGGGATCGATTTCGCCTATCTCGTCGAGGAAAAGTGTGCCGCCGTTGGCCTGCTCGAAGCGACCGATGCGGCGCTCATGCGCGCCGGTGAAGCTGCCTTTCTCGTGGCCGAAAAGTTCGCTCTCCAGCAGGGTGGGGGAAAGCGCAGCGCAGTGCACGGTGACGAGTGGTTGCTTGGCGCGCGGGCTGAGGTTGTGGATGGCCTGGGCGATGAGTTCCTTGCCAGTGCCGCTTTCGCCAAGAACCAGCACACTGGCGCGGGCAGGGGCAACCTGCTGCACGAGCTCGAAAATCTCCTGCATGGCGGGCGACTGTCCGATGACGTTCTCAATGCCGAACTTGGTATCGATCTGGGTGCGCAGTTCGCGGTTTTCGGTCTCGAGTTTTTGCGAACGCAAAGCGCGCGCGATGCGCATCTCCAGTTCGTCAATTTGCAGGCGGCCCTTGGCGATATAGTCATCGGCGCCATGGCGCATTGCATCGACGGCCATTTCCTCGCTGCCNTAGGCAGTCATGAGGATGCAAATGGGAGGTTTGGATAACGACTTGGCGCGCTTGATGAGGTCGAGGCCNCCGACGCCGGGCATGCGCAGGTCGGTGAGCAGGACGTCGAAGGGGTCTTCCTCAAGCAGGCGGATGGCGGAGGCGCCGTCCTCGGCGATGTAGACATCATAGCGATCTTCCAGCGCGGCGCGCAGGCCTTCGCGCGTTGGCTTCTCGTCATCAACAATCAAGACGGTGGGTTTAAGCATGGTCGTTTTCAGTCTCGCCGCCGGTAAGGCGGAGGGGTTGGTGTTCGGTCAANGGGAACCACAGGCGGAAAGTGGTACCTTGGCCGGTGTGGCTTTCCAGCTCGATGCGACCGCCGTGTTCGCGAACGATGCGCTGGACAATCATCAACCCGAGGCCAGTGCCCTTTTCCTTGGTGGTAAAGTAGGGCTGGAAGATACGGTTGATTTTTTCCTGCGCGATGCCGCCGCCGGTGTCGGTGACATGCAGCCATACGCCATCGTCCTCGGCGCGCGTGGTCAGGCCGAGGGTGCCGCCGTGGGTCATGGCTTGGATGGCGTTCTTGATAAGGTTGACGAGGGCTTGCTTAATTTGCGCGGCGTCGAGCGGTGCGGTGGGGAGGTCGTCGGCCAGATGGGCTTCCAGAGTGATGTCGCGATTGTCCAACTCAGGCGCGAGCAGGGCGAGAGTGTCGTCGGCAAGGTCATTCAACGAGACTGGCTTGCGCTCGGGTCGCGTGGGGCGGATGGCCTGCAGGAACTGGCTGATGATGTAGTCGAGCCGACTGACCTCGCCCTTGGCAATCTCTAGGTAGCGGTCGAGCTTGTTTAACACAGCTGCGTGGTTGGCTAGGCTTTCGGCATCGGCAGGCCGCGCGGGGGCGTCGGCGTCGGTGGCACGAAGTTTCTTCAACTCGCGCTCCATCAACTGCAGATGGATGTGCAGTGCGTTGAGAGGATTGCCAATCTCGTGCGCGACACTGGCGGCCAGCAGCGTAAGCGCCTCAAGGCGTTCGCTCTCGATGACCTCGAAGGTTTTCTGCTGCTGCTCGGTGGCGTCGTTGATGATGACGGCAAGGCCGGTGGCACCTTCGCTTTCGAGCGCGGCGGTGTAGACGCGCAGGAAGCGTCGAATGGGATAGGTGACCTCCATCTCGTGCCGCGTGACGGACAGGCTATCGGTGGCTTCGGCGCTGCAGAGTTTCTTCCAGTCGAGCGCGGGCAGGTACTGCGCGATGAGTTGCCCTTCGGTTTGCTCCAGTGGCAAGCCGAGTAGATGCTCGGCGGATTGATTGTGCCACGAGATGGCGGCCTTGGCATCAAGCACCACCACGCCGTCCTCAATGGTGTCAAACAGCGTGCCCAGAAAATCCCGCTCACGCGCCAGACGCTGGACGACCATCTGGAGACCTTCGGCGTCCAGTTGATCCATGCGCCCCGCAATGCGGTCAAAAAAACTGTGTTTTTCAGCGGCCATCCGTGTGGGTGCCATTTTGCCCCGCATGGTTTAATGGGCTAATGCGAGCCAAAATGGCGCATCAAGTTAGTCGAGGTTGGCGGGAAAAACAAGTGCAACCTTGACCCCACAGAGGTTCCTTGTTGAATTGTCCGCGTTCCGCAAATGTCCAATTAACAACCTCAATTCATGAAATACACATCCCGATTTTTCCTGTTGGCAGCGCTGGGTGCGCTGATGGTTTTTGAACGTCCGGCGCAGGCTGCGCCGAAGAAAATCCTGGTCATCACGCAATCGCGCGGGTTCACGCATGGTGTGGTGCGGCGCCCCGGAAAGGACCAGCTTTGC
Organism: Verrucomicrobiales bacterium; assembly: GCA_002724615.1. GTDB lineage: Bacteria > Verrucomicrobiota > Verrucomicrobiia > Limisphaerales > UBA1100 > UBA6614. The sequence goes on from PBPF01000141.1 coordinate 6,431, forward strand.
GTGGTGGAAAAAACGCTCGCCAAGATTGGCAAGGAGAGCGGGGTGTTCACCACCGTCAATTCGCAGGACGCCATCAAGAGCATCACGCGCGAGAACCTGAAGAACTTTGATGGCATCTTTTTTTACACCACCGGCGTGCTGCTGCCCTCGGGCGACCCGCGCGAGGCGTTGATGGACTTCATTAAGTCCGGAAAGGCATTTGTCGGCACGCACAGTGCGGGCGACACCTTTCATGGCCGCAACGGATTTGAAAGCTACGTGAAGATGATCAATGGCAGCTTCGCCGGCCACCCGTGGAATGCGGGCAGCACCAATGGATTCCTGAACCACGAGCCCAAGCACCCCACAGTGGCGATGCTCGGCAAGGAATTCATGTGGAAGGATGAAATTTATCAGTACAACAACTTCGACCCCAACGCCGTGCGCGTGCTCTTCAGCCTGAACATGGCCAAGAGCAAGCCGCAGATGCCCTATCATGTGCCGGTTTGCTGGGTGCGGAGTTTTGGCCAAGGTCGTGTGTTCTTCACCAACCTCGGCCACAACAAATCCACATGGGACAATCCCACCTACCACAAGCACTTGGTGGAAGGTTTCAAGTGGGCGCTCAAGATCACCGACGGCCCCAGCGCGCCCAACCCGGACATGCAAGCGCAGGAAAGCATGAAGGCCTTCGCCCTTTTCGCCGCGCAGAAACTGAAGCTCAACGAGGCCGAGTTGATGAAGAAACTGCAGGCCAAGGCGGACGACGCGAAGTTCATCCAACTTCTTCGCGACAACAGCTGGAAGAGCCGCGGCCGCAATATGAAGCTCATCCAGGAAGTACTGGACGCGCTTTAAACAAGACATGG
>PBPF01000142.1 GCA_002724615.1 Verrucomicrobiales bacterium
TCGTCCGCTACAGGCCAAGTTACTGCGGTTTTTGGAAGATGGAACATTTACTCGAGTAGGTGGTAACGAAGAAAAAAAGGTCGATGTCCGGATAATTGCCGCCACTAATCGAGATATTGTCGATGCTATTCAGGAAGATCAATTCCGGGAGGATTTGTTTCACCGACTGAATGTTGTCCAGTTCCGCCCACCTCCATTACGCGAACGTGGCGACGATATCCTTATTCTTGCCAGTCACTTTTTGAAACAGCATTGCTTCGCACTGGGTAGACAGGTGATAAAACTCCTGCCTGAAACCCAACAGAAACTGACATCACACAATTGGCCAGGCAATGTTCGAGAATTACGAAATGTCATTGAGCGTGCAGTTATTCTGGAGCCCGGGGATGAGGTTCAAGTTCGTAGCTTGCCGGATTTCGAGGTAGAAGGGCGGCTGCGTAAAGATGGTGGCGAGACACCCGCTGGCGGGATAACACCGGGACAGTCTTTTGAGGATGCGGTTGTCTCTTTCGAGCGTCGCATAATCACCGACGCTTTGGATCAAAATCAACACAATGTTAACAAGACCGCCGAGCAGTTGAAGATGACCCGCCACGCCCTGCGTTACAGAATGCAGCGCCTGAACCTCACTCCGGGTGGTGGCGACAATAGCGGCGACTAACCGCCGATGCAGGACAGCGCCACCATTACACGCAAGAGCGCTTCGAATCTTGCTCTTTCGTTTTTTGCCCTGGGTCGAGAGAAACGCGACGCCATGGCAGTTCTCTACGCCTTTTGCCGTGAGATTGATGACGTGGCAGATGAGGATTCTCGGCCAGTTGATGAACGTAGGGCCCAATTGGCGGAGTGGCGGGAGGATGTTCGCCGCGCCTGTAATGGCGGCGACCCTGAGATCCCGGTGAATCGCGAGATGCGATCAGTGGCAAAACGATACGGTCTTTCTTTCGACTTGTTTGATGAACTTATTCGAGGCGTTGAGATGGACCTTGATCGTGACCGTTATGAGTCATGGGAGGAATTGGATCTCTACTGCCATCGGGTGGCATCTGTTGTGGGATTGTTAAGTATTGAAATATTTGAATACAGCGATTCCGCATGTCACGAATATGCACATCACCTTGGCCGCGCGCTACAGCTTACCAACATTTTGCGAGATATACGTAATGACGCCGAGCGGGGTCGTATTTACTTGCCGCGCTGTGAATTGAATAGACATAGAGTAGACGAGACCGACCTGTTATCATTTCATTACAGCGATGGGTTTCACGAGGTCGCTGCTGAAGCGGCGGTTCGCGCTCGTGGTCACTATCAAAAGGCGGCGGAAGTGCTACCGGTTGTTGATCGGCGGAATATGGTCGCCGCTGAGTCCATGGGTGCCGTTTACTGGCGGCTGTTGCGACTGATGGAGAAAATGCGATTTCAGGTGCTTGATGGCCCGCCAATGCGACTAAGTAAACAGGAAAAAATATGGTTGGTTTTTCGCACTTGGTGGCGTGTTCGTTTTGGCTCAATCCAGCCCAACTATGGATTGGATTGATCTACTCGCGTTAAAACGGAAGTCAGATTGTCTGCTGCGGACTTAACTTGGCGGCTAAATCGGATTAGCGCGGGGATTCGCCATGGCCGGCGGAGAATGGCCACGGCTAGCGTACTGTTCCTTAAGGTCATATTTTCATTCATTAAATTGTTGAAATCCAGTGGTAGTGCCTCGTTGGCTGCATCACTGATGACACGAACAGTAGCGCAGGGGATGCCACTCTTCTGACAGAATTCATGAATTGCACCAGATTCCATTTCTACCGCGTCCGCGCCTGTTTGATTACGGCATCTTTTTTTTTCTTCAGGAGTGACTAGCACGCGATCTCCGCAGTAGAAAACACTTTTCCGTGATCCAGCTTTGGTCAGTCCAAATTCGGCAGAGCTTGAATGCAGTACTGTACCTGTCGGTAATTTAGGATTCAGGCCGCCGGCGAAGCCACAAGTGAACACGACAGAAGGCGTGGTGTTGTCCAGTGTATTTACTAATGACCTAAGGGCATTGGCACGGCCTATGCCCGTGACAAGGATTTGGGACTTGGTTTTAGGGCGAAATGACCGGGCTTCCTCCTCCACGGCAAAACAGAACAACTTTGGAGCCGTCGTGGGAATAGGATCAGGCACGTTGCGGTTGCACGGAAAGCTGGTCGGTGTCGTCGTTCAATCGGTGCTTTCCGTTCGCATGACCGTTGCGGCCGTGTAGTAGTTTTTGCAGGTCACGTTGTTCGGCCAACGCAAGAAGCGGCCATGCGTTTCGATAGCTGTCGTATTTTAGGTAAAACACGCTGGGAAAGCCTGTGCCTGTGATCTCGTCCTCAGTCCATGTGCCATCAGGATTTTGGTGATCCACAAGGTATTTGACGCCGCGACAAATACTCTCACGCTTCGGTTCGCCGAATGCCTGTAGCCCCATCACGGCCCAAGCTGTCTGCGAGGCAGTGCTGGGCCCTTGGCCCTTATAGATGGGGTCGTCATAAGTGTTGCAGCGTTCGCCCCAGCCGCCGTCCTCGCGTTGCACGCTTTCCAGCCAGTCACGTGCGCGCAGAACCCACGGTTTGTTCATATCCATGCCAATGGATCGCAGGCCGCGCAGTACTGCCCAAGTGCCATAGATGTAGTTGACGCCCCAGCGCCCATACCAAGACCCGTCCTTTTCTTGGTTGTCGCGCAAGAACTGGATTGCCTTTTTTACCTGCAGATCCTCGAGGCCAAAATTTTCCTGTCCGAGTAATTCGAGTATGCGTGCGGTTATATCAGCACACTCGGGGTCGAGCATCGCGTTGTGATCAGCAAATGGAACCTTCTCAAGAATATTTTTCGTGCAGTCCTTGTCGAACGCGCCCCATCCACCATCCTTACATTGGAATGTGAGCATCCACTTGAGACCGCGTTCCATTGCCTCGTCGCGCCTTCGCCGGTCATTTCCGGGCACACGACGCAAAGCCATCAACACCATGGCGGTGTCATCTACGTCGGCGTTCCATTTGTTTTCATACTCAAATGCCCAGCCGCTGGGTTCCACGTCAACTGGATTCTTAAACTGCCAGTCGCCGCGAAAACGGAGCTCTTTGTCCAGAAGCCAATCGGTGGTCTTGGCCAGGGCAGGGTCATCTGAGTTGTTCCCAGCTGCGTGAAGACAAATTTGAATAATACTGGTGTCCCACACTGGTGACAAACATGGCTCGATCCAGACNCGATCTTCGGTTTCNTGCTCCANNTTTTTCAATTCTCGTTCGGCACGGAGGACTTCGGGGTGGTCGTCGGGATATCCTAGNGCCTTCAGGGCAATGAGGCAGTTAAGCATCGCGGGGAATATTGCTGCCAGCCCGTTAGATCCCTCGCAATGTTCCAGCATCCAGTTCTCCGCCTTACGCAGTGCGCGTTTGCGGAAGGGGTGGATGTTGCGCTTTGCAAACCACTCTGCCAGCTTGTGGAGTTTGTCGAGGTGTATGAAAAAGTTCCGCCATGTTAGAAACTCGGGATCTTTGGGGAGCTTGAGGTCACGCTCATGAAAGCCATCGTGATATAGTTCATCGAGAGATACATCGACTGGACGGGTGGGCTTGTAGCAATTGATGATTGAGAGTGGAACGAGCATCGAGCGGCTCCATGAACTCATCTCATAAAAGTTCACGTGGAAAAACTTCCCGAGCAGGATAACCTCCACAGGGATAGTCGGCAGATGTTTCCACGGGTAAAGACCTAGGAGCGCGAGGTACAGCTTGGAAAAGGTGTTCATGCGCGCGGGGCCGCCGAGGTTGTGGGCCATTTCGCGTGCCTTTAGCATCCGGGGGTCGGTGCGGTCGATACCCGCCAGTTTCAGCGCAAGATAACACTTGATAGTGGCGTTTACTTCCGCGGGGCCGCCGTAATAAATATTCCAGCCGCCGTCCTTCAGTTGCATGGAGAAGATATGGTTGACGGCCTTGCGTTCCCACTCGGTGTCTACTTTGCCGTTCCAATGGTGGTAGGCCACCATATCAGCAACTAGCGTTGCATCGACCATCAACTCGAAGCACCAGTGCCCATCGGGTTTTTGCTGGCTCAACAGAAAATCACGAGACCGCCCAATGGCGGTCTCCAATTTCGAATTGTCTTGAGTGTCAGGTTGTGACGCAGGCACCCCGGCCATTGCCCGGGAGCCCTTGGTTTTCAGGGACACGCGCGGCATATTGCTGATTTTTAGCCTGATGTAAAGCCATTTTGGGCGTGATACAGCCCCTTCACTCACGTTAGGCTGCGGCATGGAGTTGGCGTTTACCAAGATGAATGGCGCTGGGAACGACTTTGTGCTGGTTGATAACCGTAACGGTAAATCGGCGTTGACGTCAGCGCAGGTGGAGCGCTTGTGTCACCGTCATCGTGGCGTGGGTGCTGATGGCGTTATTTTGCTACGTAAATGCGAGACTGAGGAAGCTGGTTGGGCATGGGATTTTTTTAATAGCGACGGCACCACTGCCGATATGTGCGGTAATGGGGCACGTTGTTTCGCTCGTTACATCGAGAAGGTGGCAGGCGTTAATGGTGGTATTTCGTTCGTAACTGGCTGCGGGGTCATTCGAGCACAACTGAATGGTGATGTTGTAACCGTCAACTTGACAGACCCAACTGGGCTGCGCCTGAATGAGGTCGTAACCTTATCCACCGGCGAATGCCAAATTCATTCGCTGAATACTGGCGTGCCGCATGCCGTGCTCTTCGTGGATGATGCTGACGCAGCCATGGTTGACTCGCTAGGTGCTGAGATACGCCACCACGAACATTTTGCGCCTGATGGTACCAACGTGAATTTTGTGCAAGTTTTGAGTCGCCGCCACGTTCGGGTACGCACATACGAGCGTGGGGTGGGGGAGACGCTGGCATGTGGGACAGGGGTGTCTGCCAGTGCCATGGTCACCAGTCGGATTCATGAATTCCCGTCGCCGGTTAAGGTCGATGTTCTTGGCGGGGACACCTTGGAGGTGGCATTTGACGACGATTTGCGCAATGTCCAGCTCACTGGCCCTGCCGAGTTTGTCTATGAGGGCACCATCGAGATTTGAAAACCTTTGAATCACGCCTCGTGAGCTGCTAGCGTCCGCGTCCAGTGTTTACCGGAGTTTACACCGCGCTCATCACGCCCTTTCGTAATGGACGGGTAGACGAGACTGGCTTTAAAAAACTCGTCGAGTCCCAGGCTCGTGCGGGTGTTGATGGCATCGTGCCCGTGGGAACCACCGGTGAGGCACCCACGGTGGATTTTGAGGAACACGTACGCATCATTGAGGTAGCTTCGTTTTATGCGCGAGGCAAAATCAAGGTCATGGCTGGTACTGGTGCTAATTCCACCGCCGAAGCAATCCATTTAACCAAGTCTGCCGAGTATGCAGGGGCAGACGGAAGTTTGCAGGTTTGCCCCTATTACAATAAGCCGAGCCAAGCCGGCCTTTACGCACACTTCAGCACTGTCGCCAAGTCCACAAATTTACCCATCTGTCTTTACAGCATTCCTGGTCGTTGCAATGTGGAAATCGCAATTGAAACCGCCGTGCAACTTGCCGCCGATTTCCCGAATATTGTTGCTATCAAGGAAGCTGGGGGCACGCCCGATCGCGTCAGCCAGCTGCGGGCTGCGTTGGGCAGTAAATTTTCAATACTCAGTGGCGATGACTCCATGACCTTGCCTTTCATGTCCGTTGGCGCGCAGGGCGTCATCAGTGTCGCCTCCAATATTATTCCACGGCAATTGAGCAAAATGGTCCATGGTTATCTGAAAGGCGATGCCAAGGCGGCACTCAGATTGCATGAGAAGTACTATCCTTTATTCAAGGATCTGTTTGTCGAGACCAATCCTGTCCCGGTCAAGGCCGCCGCCGCCATGCTCGGCCAGTGCCGCGAGGAATACCGCCTGCCCCTCGTGAAGATATCTCCTGAAAACCGCCGCAAACTTCGTTCCACGCTCAAGGCAGTTGGTGTTCTCAAGTAAAATGACAAAAGTTGTCATCAACGGATCCAAGGGACGCATGGGGCAAACTCTTGTTGCCTGCGCGTCGCGCATTGACGGCATTGAGGTGTCCGGCGAGGTGGATGAGGGTGATGACTTGGGAAGTGTCATCGCCGGTTGCGATGTCGTGATTGATTTCAGCTTTCACGCGATTACTCCCGGGGCGGCTGGGCTTTGTGCCGAACACAAGAAAGCTATCGTCATTGGTACCACTGGACACACCGATGACGAAAAGGAATCCGTTTTAAAACATCAGTCAGTGATCCCGNTCGTTTGGGCGAGCAATTACTCCACGGGTGTCAACACCCTCTTCTGGCTCACTCGCAAGGCCGCTGAAATTCTTGGCCCCGGTTATGATCTTGAGGTTACTGAGATGCATCACCGGCTGAAGGTTGACGCCCCGAGTGGNACTGCGGCCACCTTGNGTNAAATNCTTTTGGATGTGCGCCAACAGCAAAGGGACACCTTGCGCCATGGTCGTGAAGGCATTGTCGGCGAACGTACCGACGAAGAAATCGGCATGCATAGCCTTCGCGGCGGTGATGTCGTCGGTGACCACACCGTGATGTACGCCGGCTCAGGCGAGCGCCTTGAGTTGACTCACCGTGCTGCCAGTCGCGAGACCTTTGCCAATGGCGCTTTGCGCGCTGCCCAATGGGCTGTTCAGCAGTCCCCCGGCCTATACAACATGCAAAATGTTCTGGGCTTGGAATGAANTCCCGTAAAGATGGTTTTCAAGGGCGATCTTGTTTAATTGCTCTTGGTTCAAATCTTGGGGATTCAGTTGCGTTAGTNCAGAAAGCCTTTGCAGGACTGCAATCGCTTTCAGCAAGTCCAATCCTGAAATCATCTCTTTGGCGCAGCAGTCCTGTTGATTGCCCGCCGGGTTCGGCTGATTTCATCAACGCCGCCATTGCAATTGCCCCGCTGGAAGGAGAGACGCCTGAATTGATGCTGGGAAAGTTGCAGGAATTGGAAATTCAATTTGGCCGCAAGCCCAAGGTGCAATTTAACGAGGCTCGCCCTCTGGATCTCGACCTGATTGCATTTGGCAGTGAGACGCGTGACACAGGTGATCTCATTCTGCCGCACCCCCGTTTCCACCAGCGCCGGTTTGTCCTTGAGCCATTAAACGAAATTGTTCCCCAAGCCGTTCTTCCCGGCCAAATCCAAACCGTACATCAACTCCTGGCGGCACTCGAAACATCTGAGANTTTGGCACGCCTTTAGGCTTTCACCAATCTGTCGCACCCCTAAACTCCGCACATGGCCAACGCCAAGAATTCTCACCCTCGTCGCTGGTATCATGCCCTTGGTCCCGGCCTCATCACGGCCTGCGTGGTCATTGGTCCTGGCAGCATCCTCACCAGTTCCAAGGTTGGAGCCAGTCAGGGCTTTGCGGTGAGCTGGGTGGTAATCGCCTCTGTAATCTTTATGCTCGCCTTCACCACCATGGCCGCGCGGCTTGGGGTTATGGGTACCAAGTCGCCAGGTGAGATGCTNACTCAAAGTGCTGGTCGCTGGCTAGCCGTGCTCATCGGGGGGTCGGTATTCTTCATCGCCTCCGCGTTTCAGTTTGGCAATAACCTTGGTGTCCATACTGCCTTCAATGCTTATTGGGAGTTTGAGTACATTGTAATTGTCTTCAATGCCGCCGCTATTGCTTTTTTGTTCATCTTCAAAAACCTCTATCGAGCCCTTGAAAAGCTAATGATGGGGTTTGTAGCGTTGATGCTCNTTGCCTTCGCTGCCAACCTGAGTTTCGCTGCACCTGANTTAGCCGAATGGGCTGCGGGATTTATTCCTCAGGCTAAGCCGAGGTTGGTCATCGAAATGGCGTTGTGGATTTCCCTCCTGGCCATTGCTTATTTCGGGAGAGAAAAATTCTGGCGAACTGCAGGAGACTCTGCCAGATGGAAAAATGCATTTGTCGTTATTTTGCTGNCGATTCTCTTGCTTTNGCGTCTTGGTCAATNGGGAATAGTCTCCACTGCGCAAGCCGAAGTGGACATATCGGTTCTNGGGCTAGTAGGCACGACATTCGTCATCGCTGCCGCGTATTTTCAGGTTTTTCTCGTGCGTCAAAAAGGTGTCCAGCGTGAAGACCTTCCCAATACGTTTATCGATTCCCGCGTTGGCGCTATTCTTATGGCGNTCATTACGCTGATGATTATGGGCACGGCTGCTGCGGTGTTGCGTGGCCAAGAATTGACCGGTGCTGGCGAAGTCGCAAAGCAGCTGCAACCCCTGTTTGGCGAATGGGGTAAAGCANTGTTCTGCATTGGTCTTTTCTCTGCGGCCTATTCGTCATTTCTTGTTAATTCCATGATAGGAGGATTTGTGCTGGCTGACGGTTTGGGTTTGGGCAGCAGCCCGGATGACAAGTGGACACGGTACATGACCGCCATAGTCTTACTCACCGGTATGGGTGTGGCACTTTATGTAATACAGACCGGCGTCAAGCCCGTGGGCGCTATTGTGATGGCTCAAGCCGTAACTGTCATCGCGGCACCCTTAATGGCAGCCGCACTCCTTTGGTTGTGCAACAAGAAAGAGTACATGGGGCAAGACCGAAATGGTCCGTTGCTAAACGCTGTTGGTGGAATCGGGTTTGTCTTGCTACTAGCCATGGCCTGGTACACTGCAACCGCAAAGGTTTGGCCGAAGGTCAGTGAGTGGCTGAAGTAATATATTTTACCGCAATTTCAGCTTGTTCCTGTTGCTCATTGGGCGAAAGCTGTTGCCGTGCCGTCNGAAAAAATCACCTCTGACACTATTCGGCAGATGAAGGGTCGTGAACCCATTGCTGCCTTGACGGCCTATGACTACCCAATGGCCCGTATGCTTGATGAGTGTGGCGTGCCGCTTTTGCTGGTTGGTGACTCACTAGGCATGGTTGTCCTTGGGCTTCCCGATACCACCAGCGTAACCATGGCTGACATGGAGCATCACACTCGTGCTGCTGCCCGCGCCCAGCCTCGTGCCCTACTTGCAGCTGATCTGCCCAAGGGCAGCTGCGGCACCCCAAGTGATGCTGTGANCAATGCACGTAGGCTTGTCGGCGCGGGTGCCGAGGCTGTGAAAGCAGAAGGGGGCACGGTCATNAAGCCTCAGGTTGAGNCGATCGTGGCCGAGGGCATCCCGTTTCTTGGCCATATAGGCATGCTGCCGCAAAATGTCCACGATGAAGGCGGATACAAGGTGAAGGGNAAGGTCGAGCACGAACGCAGCGCCATACTGCGAGATGCCGAGGCCTTAGTGGAGGCAGGTGCCTTTGCCATCGTGCTGGAACTTGTCGCTCCTGCCGTCACTGATTATCTAACAGAAGAATTGCCCATCCCAACAATCGGCATTGGGTCCGGCAGCAATTGCGATGGGCAGATTCTCGTCACCACGGATCTCTGGGCTACCTCCCCTGACTACATTCCGCGACACGTTCGGCCCAATATGCAGGTGCCCCTGGAAATGCGTGCGGCGGTAAGTAACTGGATCAATTCATTTAAGCTGGAAAAGATTACGGACACACNTCGGGATTGAATCCCGGACTCTACTGTGTCTCTGTGGTAAAAAATGAGCCGCCTCACTCACATCGATGCCAAGGGCGAAGCTAGCATGGTTGATGTCTCCAGCAAGCCTGTGCAGAAGCGTACGGCCACTGCTCGTGGTGAAATCCGCATGTCCAAGGACACACTCAAGCTCATCCGCACAAATAAAATTGCCAAGGGAAACGTCCTCGCCACCGCGCGTCTAGCGGGAATTCAGGCCGCCAAGCGCACAGGTGATTTGATCCCCCTTTGCCATCCGCTGCCTCTGAGCCACTGTGCCGTGGATTTTGGTTTTCCCAAAACTGCCGACCGAATTCTTATCACTGCGACCGCCACTGTCACCGCGCAGACAGGAGTGGAGATGGAGGCACTCACCGCCGTTAATCTCGCGGCTCTTGCCATCTACGACATGTGCAAGGCNGTTGACAAAAAAATGCNAATTACAAACGTGAAGCTCATATCAAAAACCAAGCAATGAAAATTCAGGTTGGAATCATCACCGTCTCGGATCGTGCCTCGACGGGAGAATACGAGGATCTCGGTGGTCCGGTATTGAAGGAAGCTGCTGGCGGCTATGGCTGGGCGGTTGTAGCTGAGGCGTTGGTGGCCGATGACAAGGAGCAGATACAGCGGGCCATCCGCGAACAAATAGCCAAGGGTGCGCATCTAGTGCTAACCACTGGTGGTACTGGGGTGGCTCCCCGCGACTTGACTCCCGAGGCCGTGCGCGAGATTGCTGATCGTGAGTTACCGGGCTTCGGCGAAGTAATGCGTATTGAGTC
>PBPF01000143.1 GCA_002724615.1 Verrucomicrobiales bacterium
TGCACGCCAATGTGCGAAATCGGTGAGCCCACCGGGCCCATCGAGAACGCCATCACGTACATCGTGCGGCCCTTCATGCAGCCGGTGAAAAGGCCGTTAAGCTTCTCGCGCATCTCGGCAGGCGCCGTCCAGTTGTTCGTGGGCCCGGCGTCCGACTCATTTTCGCAGCAGATAAACGTGCGATCCTCCACGCGCGCCACATCCTTGGGATCCGACCGGCACAGGTAACTATCCGGGCGCAGCTCGTCGTTCAGCTTGAAAAAAGTTCCCCCCTCGACCATCAGCGCACTCAACCGATCGCGTTCCTCGATCGATCCATCGCACCAATAAATGTCCTTGGGTTGAGTCAGGGCAGCAGTCTCCTCCACCCACTTCAGCAGTTCAGCATTTTGTGTTTTCGCTTCCATGATAAAAATTACCTGTAAAAAAAATCGGGGCGCATTTGGGTACGGGGGAAAATGAAGCTTGGCAAGCCTTTTCGGGCCGAATTCTTCTCGAAAAACTACTGTTGCGCCCAGATTCAGCCAACACCGCCGCGGAATTTTTGCCACGCCAATGCTGCAAGGCAGGTCCAGACCCGCCACCAGTATCGAAGTCGGAATCCCAATCCGTTGCGCCTCAGTGATTTTCTCAGTTCCTTGGAGTCGCCGCTCATGTTCGCCCCCAGCTTTCGGCCAAATACGTGAATCACTAACCAGCACAGCGCGTGGTAGCCTGCCCAGTCCAGCACGGGCTTATGATCCTTGCATTTATAAAATGCGTGGAAATCAAACAATACCGCGTTCACCCAGAGATGTGGCGCTTTCACCGGCATTTGCGCTAGGTATTCCTCCTTGCTAAACGGTAGCCCCGCCAAGTAATCGCGTGCGGCCTCAGCCTTGTTGTATGCTGCCAGACCGGTCGAGTATCGACTGCCCCACATCCAGTTGTTGGGGATGTAAACCAGCGCTGACTCCACCACAAAAATTGACTCTACAGCACCCAGTACTTGAAAGGCCGAGGCGTAGTCAGGATTGACGTATGAAAAAAAATGACTGGTTGGGCTTTCGGCCTTCAGGCGCATCGCCAGATCACGTGGCACCGTGCTATCCAGTCCTTTCGGCAGCAGTGCGTATGACCGGTATGAAAACCGGCAATAAAGATCGATGATCTCTCTACAATCATGGCGCTTGGCCGGCGGGATCATTGCCGGGCCCGCGATGGTTTCCGTGGCAGCAAATCGCAGGCCATACTTGACTGGTACATCCCCAAGCTGTTCCAAGTGATGGTGCAGAATCTCCAGCGCATTGGGCACCAGCCGCTGCTTGTCTTCCAACACAAGTACATGTTGGCCGCGTGCCTGTTCCAGCGCATGGTCCCAGTTGTCGCACATCGAAAGGCCGCCGGTGCGCACATATCGCAATCGCTCATCAGAAATTTCTGCCACCGCCTCACGCGTCGCCGTCCCGTCGTCGTCATTATCGCACAGGACAATCTCGAGATCGCGAAACGTCTGTCCCAGCGCGCTTTGGATTGCGCCGCCGACAATCTCCGCGCGGTTGCGCGTCGGCAACAGGACCGAGAAGAAAGGCGCACTCATCCTGCCAGCGCCTTTTTGAACACTGTGCAAACCTTGTCCACTTGAGTTCGCTCCAGGCAGAGCGCCGAAGGCAGGTTGATCCCGCGTGGACTCAGCGAATACGCCGTACAATTGCCGCTTCCATCCGCGTCTGCATAAGCTGGAAGGCTGCTCAAAGGGTGGAACATTGGTCGGCTGTCAATGCCCTCCACTGCGAATGCCGCCATCAGTTTCGCCTTATCCGGGCCATCCGCCGGTGCCAGCGCGGTGACCATCCAGTACGTATTTCGTGTTCCCTCCGGCTCGTGGTTTAAAGTCACTCCACAATCCGACAATCCCTCACTGTACCAAGAAAAGATTTCGCGTTTGCGAGCCACTAATTCCTCTGCTCGCTTTACTTGGGCGCATCCTATCGCTGCGGCCACCGGCGGCATCTTGTATTTGAATGCGACCTCGGTGTTAAAAAACATTCTGTCACCCGGCGGCCGTCCGTGGTCGCGCAGGAAACGCACGCGCTCGTTTAGGTCATCACGGTCCGTTACCAGCATGCCACCTTCACCCGTTGTGAATGTTTTCGAGCCGTGGAAACTGAACGTGCCCGCGTCGCCGAATGACCCCGCCTTGCATCCGCCTGATTCGCTTCCGATCGCCTCCGCCGCATCCTCCACGATTGCCAGTCCGTGCTTTTGGCAAACCGCACAAATGGCCTCCCAATCCGGCGTGCCGCCGTATAAATCCACCGGTATAACCGCCTTGGTGCGAGGCGTGATACATGTCTCAAGGCTTTCTGCCGACAGACACCAAGTTGCCTCGTCCACGTCCGCGAAAACCGGCGATGCCCCCACGTAGCTTACTGGCGCGGCACTGGCGATCCAGGTTAGCTCCGGCACAATCACCTCGTCGCCCGGCCCGATCTCCAACGCGGCCAGTGCCAAGTGCAGGCCCGACGTGCAGGAAGGCAGGCTTACAGCGTGTTTAACGCCGAGGTAATCCGCGAACGCATTCTCGAATTGTTGGGGCCATTCGCCAGCCCGCTCGTACCAGCCGTGTTCAGCGGCCTCCGCCGCATAATCGACCTCCAGCTGCGTGATCCACGGGCCGGCGATGGGAATGCGTTCCATGGTCAGTCCGCCACGCACCGCAGCCAGCCGCTCGGCGCAACGGTGATCTGCAAACGCGCCTCAATGTCTGTGTCTACTTCGAAACGCGGGTTGCCTTCCAAGAACTCCCGCACCGCTGTCATCGGGTTGTTGCCTCTGCCCCACGGCTTGTCGTTAAACAACTCGTCCGGAGCCTCCTCGATAGAGGTATCAAACACCACAAGATACCCGTCCGCCTTCACCAGCGGCGAGTATAACTGCAGCTCCCGCAACACGTGCTTGTGCGTGTGGTTGGAGTCGAGGATTACCAGCACGCGTCCGTTCACCATTCCGGTCGCGCGCGCGGCAACGTCATCACTCGCTGCGTTGCCCTCAATCAACTCGATGCGATGAAACAATGGATGCGCCTCCAGTCGCTTCCGGTTGTGTTCGCGGATGTCGATGTCGATACCCAATACCTTCCCTTCGCCGCCCAACAGCTCGAGCATCGAAGCGCTGAACACAAGCGAGCCCCCGTGCGCCACGCCTGTCTCCACGATCCAGTCCGGCCTCGTGCGCCAGATCACTTCCTGCAACGCCACCAAATCCTGTGGGAATTGAATCACCGGCACGCCCAACCACTCAAAGTTGTAGGTATATCCGTGCGGCGCGCTGGCTGCCATCCACTCGCGCGATTGCCGGCGCAGTTCCGAATCGTCCGCCAGACCCGCCACACGACTGCGTTTATCTGCCTCGAACTGTTCCAGCGAATCCATCAATCCTTTAAATACGCCTTCTCGCAGACCGTCTTGAATGTCGACCACTTCCGTCTATCAATGCAGTCATACCAAGTGTCCTCCTGCTGCTCGATGTGCTCCAGCTTTTTCAAGAATGCCTTGGTGTGATGTTTCTTCTCGATGATTACCACACCGGAGTCGTCACATACCGCGATTGCCCCATGAAGTTTGCGCCGGTGCCGATCCAGCGTGGATTTTGCCGGCAGCTTTTTCGGCTTGTGATTAAAACACCCGATCGGCGTCAGCCCATCGCACCATACCGGCCAGTTCTCGCGGATGAGTCGCGGCGCATCCCGCAGTGTCCCACGCACCACCAGCGCTTCCGCCTGCCGATACAGAAGCAGGTACTTCGACACCAAGTCGCCGAAGATTGCCCGGCGTCCGCATCCGAACGCGTCAACCACCACCACGTCGCCCGGCTGCACCTCCTGCGCCTGCTCGTGTACCGTCCAGTTCGAGCGATCGCACGCGTACATCCAGTGTACGTTACCCACGCGAAAGTGTCCGCGGTTGAGGGCGTCCGCGGCCGTCAATTCGCCGGTCTTGTTCAGGCAATCCGCCACCTCCGTGGCCGAGACGCGGTTGCGCCGGATGTAATCGATGATTTCCGCCTTCATTCCATCTGTGTTTTAAAGATCGTGTCAGCCTCGTCGTATGCGTCGTCCTTGAAGAGCCACATCGCGAATTCAAACGGCATATAGTCGTGCCGCAGTCGCACACTGCGCGTCAGTTCCAGCCCAGCTGCCAGCGCTCGTTCCGGGCTTGTGTGCGCACAATGGTCCTCTTCAAAGTTCACTCGGTTCGACAGGAAATCCACCGCCACACCCTTGCGGCTCAGCTCCAGCATCCGCGCCAGCATTCGCTTCACGTATGCTTCGTGATCCATCCCGTCCAGCGCGAAATTGAAAATGCCCGACCCCACCACGATGTCGAACGGCTCATCGAACTCCATCTCCAGGAATTCACCTGCGCGAAACTCGGTGTCCTCCTCCTCATGTTGCTCCCGCGCCAGCTCGATAAACTCCTTCACCAAGTCCACGCCTAAGTACGTGAAATGACCGTTGCCCGACAACTTCCGTATGAGGTCGCCCAGCCCGCAGCCAACGTCCAGCACACGGCAGCCCTCCGTCACAAACGGCGACAGAAGTACTTCAAACCGCAGGTCCTGTTTGCCCTTCGTCCAACCCAGCGCCTGAGGCGATGGCCCGTGCTCGGCCAGGCGTGCGCGGTACATCGCTGTCATTCGTTCCCTATCAGGCACCGGCATCTTCATCGCGAGGCAGCCCAGTAAAATTGAAAAGATTCCCATGGGCAATGTTTTCACGCATGGCCGCGTCCATCCCAGTCGTTAATTCCTCAAACCGTCGCCGCAGGTCGGCCGGTGAAAATTCAGGCGCGTCCGATCCCACGCACACCCGATGTCCATGACGCCGCAGCACGAATCGCAGGTCGTCATCCAACGAGCTGCCTTCGTACTCGCAAAGCGTGAACGACAAGTCCAGCAGCGTGTCTTTGAAAGGCCGCGATAACTCCATTACCTCCCGTAGCCGCACCGCACCTGAGTGCAGCAGGATGATCTTGCAACCCACCGTTGCGGCCAGTAGCCCCTGCAAATCCTCCAAGCTTCCCGGCACTCCAGCCGTGGCGCCAAACGGGTATGTGCACAGTAGCGTGACCAGCCCCGCCGCCTGCGCCTCCGCGATCCACTTTGGCAGCCGTTCGTCGGCAAAGCCAACCTCACCCCGGCGTGGATGAATTTTCACCCCCACAAAACCCTGTGTCCGCAGGCTTACGAAATCCGGAGGCGACAAAGGATCCAAATAAGCAACCGGGAACAACCGCGCCCCCTCCCCTGCGCATGCCTCCGGATACACACTCGCATCCCATCCGTCCTTCGTACCCATCGCCACCGCGAACGTCCATCGAACACCTGCCTCCGCCATTCCCGCGCGCAACTCAGCAAACCTGTTGCGCCCATCCCAGCGAGAGTGAATCCAGTTACCGTCCAGCGCCGGGTGCGTTAAGCAGTCAAACAACGGTACGTTACTCATCGTAAAAAACTTTCAAGCAATCGCGCGCGCGCGCGCGCAACGCCTCAAGTTCCTCTGCTGTGTCCGTCACCGCAATGAAATAACCGGCGCGGCTTGTGTCATCCACCGGTTTTGGAATCACCTCCCCCGGTCCATAATTCATTTTCGCCGATAGTATTTTCTCCATTCCCAGTAATTCCTGCAGTCCATCGATAGAACACACACGACCCGGCTTGAAATCCAAAAACTCA
This sequence comes from Verrucomicrobiales bacterium, assembly GCA_002724615.1. Taxonomy (GTDB): domain Bacteria; phylum Verrucomicrobiota; class Verrucomicrobiia; order Limisphaerales; family UBA1100; genus UBA6614. The sequence goes on from PBPF01000143.1 coordinate 5,716, forward strand.
AGCACCGCGCACTTGGGTTTTTCCATCGATTGCACATCCGTCCGTGCCTCTCCGAGCACCGCCCCCAGATAATGCCCGTAGATATCCACCCCAGACACTTCCGGAACAATGTGAGAAGCTACCAGCGAACCGCAACCGCGCGCCGCAATCTCCATTAGCCAGAATTTTCCATCCGCAAACCTGTATTCCGCATGCGTCAATCCGAAAGGCAAACCGCTCCGCTCTACCAGCCGGTCGTTCTGTTTACGCAACGCCTCATAGTCGAACTCCGCATGGGCGGGAGTGTACACCAGTGTGTTTGCCACCGTTGGCCGGTGCGCGTAGTGCGACTTGATGGAAATAGCCAGACTGTGATGCCTCCCGTCATTCATCCATCCCTCCACCGTGAACTCCGGCCCGTCCACCCATCGTTCTGCCAATACTTGGCCATGAGCACCGGCGTCATCAAAAGCCGCCGCAAAATCCCCTGCGCCATCCACTCGGTGCACTCCCCGGCTCGACTGCCCAACCTCAGGCTTTAAAACCAGCGGCCACCCCAACTCCTCGGCATCCTTCAAGGAATTGCACACGGCAAACTCTGGTCCACCCATTACCTCCCGCATACGCCGCTTGTTTGTGAAGNCCGCCGCACATTCCACACCGATNCCCGGCAGGCCCAACTGCTCTGCCAGCCATGCCACCGTGGCCACTCCCGAATCTGTCTGGTCCGTGGCCACCGCGTCCGGTCNTCGGACCCGCAATGCCGACAGCAGTGCCTCGNGCTCATCCACGCCCAGCCGCACAAACTCATCTGCCACGCCAGCACCCTCACAGTCGGCATTGCGGTCACTGCAAACCACCCGCAGCCCACGCTCCCGTGCTGCCTCAATCAACGGCACTTGAAACCGTCCGCCTGGCAGCACCCAGATCGTACGGCTGTCGTTCATCCCGTGAAATCCGGCCACGCCCTGTCCTTGTCCGACAACACCGGATCCGCGAGTGGCCAATCGATTCCAAATGCCGGGTCATCCCACCGTACCCCGCGAGCCGCCGATGGCTCGTAGTATTCTGAAATTTGATAATGCANCAGTGCCCCNCCCTCCAGCGCTTGAAAGCCGTGGGCCACCCCCTCCGGAATNTACACTGCGCGGTGGTTCTTTGCCGATAACTCAACCGCCCACCATTGCTTGAACGNCGGCGAATCCGGTCGCAGATCCACCACCACATCATGCACCGCTCCCGCCAAGCAGCGTACCAACTTGCATTCTGCGTGCGGTGCGGCCTGGAAATGCATCCCCCGTAGTGTCCCTTTGCGAGCGTTAAACGAGACACTACACTGTGCCAACCNTGAATCCAATCCGTGCTCCGCGAACTCCAGGTGGCACCACGCGCGCGCAAACCACCCGCGGTCATCAGTCTGCGGCACGCTTTCCACCAGCCAGACTCCTGGGATTTTGGTTTNAGAAAACTCCATGCGGGCACCGCCAGTATCCCGTCCGTCCGTGATTGCGCCAATCAAATTCCCGCGCCTTGCCACCGGCCTCACCCTTCCGCAGAATGCCGCTGCCATGGGCCGCATCATCAATGAATCCTCACTGCCTCGACTACCCGAGCCCGCCACGCGAGATGATCTCCTGCGTCTGCTAATCGAGNGGGATAATCCCGTCATACTCGACATCGGCGCCAACGAGGGCCAGTCCGCCACAGCGTTTTTGAAGCTATTTCCCGCCGCGGCCGTCCACGCTTTTGAGCCCTCCCCGGAGACTTTCAAGACCCTTTGCGAAAACTTGTCCGGCAACTCAAACGTCACCCTTAATCAACTGGCCGTTGGTGAATCTGCGGGCCAAGCCAGCTTTTATCAAACCTCCGTCAACCAGATGGACAGTCTGCTGTCGCTGGCTGAGGATGGCCTTTATGCACAGAAGAACATTACCACCACCGGTACGGTCGAAGTCGATGTCAGCACTCTGGATGCTTACGCCCAAGCCAACAACCTCGAGAAAATCGATTTCTGCAAAATCGACACGCAGGGCTGCAGCGGCAAAGTACTGAAGGGCGCGCGCGGATTGCTTGAGGCTGGCACCATCGGCATCCTGCAGGTGGAAATCCTCTTCTCTCGCTACTACGAATCTCAGGAAACCTTTGGCGTTATCGAGTCGCTTCTACTCCCGCATGGCTACCGCTTCCACACCTTGCTCGACACCGACACACATCGTGTCGGTCGCTCTTATCTCAATCCCCGCACTGGCGAAACTCAGCACGTCGATGCTATCTACATTCATCGTGATTATGTTTCATTCGAATAATAGTTACACCACCCGTACCTCGGGGATGGGGATGATGAACTTGCCACCCGCCTCGCGGTAGGCCGATTGCTGGGCGAGAATTTCCTCTGTGAAATTCCACGCCAACAAAACCGCTGCTACCGGTTGTCGCNCCGCCAATGACTCCACTGGCAATATAGGCACGCGCACCCCCGGCATGAATTTCCCCTGCTTATGCGGACTGCGGTCCACCGCGAATGCAATTGATTCCGATCCCAGTCCACAATAATTCAGCAGCGTGCTTCCCTTCGCCGCCGCGCCATAAGCCGCCACCTCGCCNTTGGATTTCCACTGGGCGACAGCCGTCTGCAACTCAGTGCGGATGCTCTCCACACGTCCNGCGAACTCACGGTAAAATNTCGGTCCACCNACTCCGCGCGCCGCCTCNTCGTTCAGCAATTCCCCGACCGANTCCTCGATCGCTCGCGCACCTTCCCGGCAAAGGTAAAGCCGCAGCGAGCCACCGTGCATTGCCAGCCGCTCCACNCGCCACGCTGNCATCCCGTGGCGCGCCAGTAGCGGCTGCAACGCGCTCAGCGTGAAGTAAAACACATGCTCGTGGTAAATGGTGTCGAACTCCACCTTGTCGATCATTTCCACCGCGTGCGGAAACTCGAGTACAGCCACTCCGTCTTTCGCCAGCAGCGTGNCCAACCCACGGGTAAAATCATTGATGTCTGGCGCNTGCGCGAACACATTGTTGGCCAAAATTATGTTTGCTGCCCCTCGTTCTTCCCGGATAGCGCNAGCCGTGTCTTCGCCAAAAAATTTCTCGACCGTCTTAATCCCATTTTCTCGCGCCGCCGCCGCGATGTTTCCTGCGGGTTCCACACCGAGGTGTTTAATCCCTGCATCGCGAAAATGCCGCAGCAGGCATCCATCATTGCTGGCCACCTCAACCACGAAGCTATCCGCGTCCAGCTTGAACTCGGCCATGTGTTTGCCAGCCGCGGCCTTGCAATGACGTACCCAAGTCTCGGAGAAGGAGGAAAAATAAACATAGTCGCTGAACAACTCCTTCGGAGGCACAAGGTCAGTGATTTGAACCAGATAGCAGGTGCGGCAGAGCGCTAGTCGCAACGGCACCAACGGTTCCGCCTCGCCTGAATCGGTCAATAATCGATTGGCCGGCGGCTGNTTGCCGAGGTCCAGCAGNAACTCTCCATCCGTGCCACCACACGATCGGCATTGGAAATNTGTCTTCATTCCGTCTTTNGCCCCACGAACAGGAACCCTTGNGCCTGTAGATGNCCCGCATCGATGGCCGCGCGTTCATATGCTGTGATAAAATTCGCGAGCGAATGCACCATCTTGTCGTCCCCGCGCAGACCGCCCAGCAATCGATGAATGAAGGCATTGGTGGGCAGCATCTCCAGTTCCTCAAAAAATGCGCGCGCTGCGGTGAGAATGGCCTCCCCGTCGCAGTCATTGTCGTGTGGCGACTGGCCCTTTTCATTCGCGTCACGTTCCTCGACATATTCTTGGCGCACCTCCGTGATGTATCGGTTGATATCGGCCGGTGTCTTTAAACGTCCTGCCAGTTCCGCATCATGCCAGTTGCCGGTATGCGCCAGCAGGCCGCGTATGAGTGCCGCGTGGGCAGCGTCGGTCTCGCGCCATTGTTCATGAGTTGGTTCCATGCAAAGCAGCAGGCCACCGGTTCGCAGGAGCGAGGCGGCATGGGCCAGCACGGCGGAAGGATCGGTGAAGTGGTGCACTACGCCGCGAAACAGCACGGCATCAAATTCGCCCGCGTAATCCAGAAAGGAATGCACGCGGTATTCCAGCGAGCCGAAGCCGTCCGTGAATGGATTTTCAGCTGCGGTTTCCCGAGCCACTGCAATGGCCTCGTCTGCCACGTCGATGCCGGTTACGTGAAAGCCCGCCCGAGCCAATTCCAGTGACACATAGCCTGCGCCACAGCCTGCATCCAGGATTCGCAGGCCATCGCCGCCATGTTCGCGCAGGGCGCGGGTGATCCACCGCACATGTTCCCCGAGGAACAGGTCGATGAAATGCGGGTCGCACCAGAAGCTCTGGTAAAAGTGTTCGCACTTTACTGCGCGCCGGAGGTCGGGGATGAAGCCGGCGGCGGTGCGCTCGGCAATGCGGGCGTTGAAGGCGTCGGCCTCGGCTTGTGCCTGAAGATTGGGGTCGTCCATTCAGCCCACCTTGGCTTCACTTTGCCAGCGTAAACCGGGTGAAAGCGCGCCGCGCTCCACATGGCCCGCCAGCACGTTCAACCGCATCCAGTTCGATTCCCGGAAATTTGCCTCCGCAAAATCCATGCCGCGGAGACCGGCCTCAAGGTCGGCAATGGCTGCGGGCAACGTGATATGCGGTTGATGGCTGGGCGCCAGCTCTTTAAACAGCGAAAAGTCCACTCGGTATGAGCGGCGATCGGGCGCGGCGTCAGTGTTGATCTCCACCGCAGTGCCGGGGATCGCCTTCGCCACTGCTTCGGCGAGGTCACGTACTTGATGATTCCAGTTATCACAGCCGGTGTTGACGATCAGACAATCGCCGCCGTCCATCCGTTGCGCGGCCCACTCGATGGCGCGCGCCATGTCGCGCACGTGGATGAGTGGCCGCCACGGGGTGCCGTCGCTAAGCACGGTAATTTTTTTTGCGGTCAGGGCGGCAGCGACAAAGTCGTTCAAAACGAGGTCCAATCGCAGACGCGGGCTCATGCCGCAGGCTGTGGCGAAACGGAGGCAAGTGACCTGAAAATCCGGTCCGGCCAACTTGGCGAGGTCGTTCTCGGTGTCCACTTTGCTGCGAGCGTACGCGGTCTCGGGGGCGGTGGTGGATTGCTCCGTGCGCGCACCGTCTTCCGCCCAGCCATACACGCTGCAGCTGGAGGCGAACACGAACCGCCTCACGCCAGCCTTCTTTGCGCGCTTGGCTAACTCCACACCGGCAGCATGGTTGATTTCCGCGGTGACCGCCTCAAAGCGTTTGCCCATGGGGTCGTTGGAAACGGCGGCCAAGTTTACGACCGTGTCGATGCCATCCAGAATTCCATCGGGAAACTCGCGCAGGTCTTCGAAGTATTGCACGTCCAGCCCGGTTTCCGGCAGGCGGATCGGACCAGCCAGACAGTGGGCGAACCAGCCAGCGTCAAACCCTGCCAGCTCCGCATTCGGCAGCACCGACCGCAGGTGCGACACGACCACCGGCCCGATGTAGCCCAAGTTGCCCGTGATGAGGATTCTCACGTCCGGCCAATGTATGAACCTGCCTCGCTTGCGGCAACAGAAACCGCCTCAACTCCATATCGCCCACGGTGCTGTGCCCTCGTTCCACAGTTCCTCAAGCTGCTGCTGCTCGCGGTAGGTGTCCATGCACTGCCAGAAGCCCTCGTGCGGAAAAGCCTTCAGCTTGCCTTCCGTCGCCAACCGCACCAGCGGGGCTTGCTCAAGGATGCAATCGTCGCCCGTCAGGTAATCGCCGATGCTGCGGTTCATCACCATAAAGCCGCCGTTGATGTAGCCGTCGGCGCGTTGCGGTTTTTCGCGAAAGGCTGTGATCGTACTGCCGTCCATCGAGAGTTCGCCGAAGCGGCCACCGGTTTTTACGGCAGTCAGGGTCACCATCCCGCCTTCGCGTTCGTGGAAATCGACCGCGCCGTTGATGTCCGCGTCTGTCAGCCCGTCACCGTAGGTGAATAGGAACCGGTCTTCCTTCACGTGAGCCAGTGCGCGTTGCAGGCGGCCACCGGTTTGCGTCTTCTCGCCGGTATCCAGCAGTGTCACCGTCCAGTCCTCATCGTCCCGCTGATCGTGGTAGGTGATCTGCGGGCGCTGGCCGAGGCGCAGCGTGACGTCGTTTGTGTGCCAGAGGAAGTTGCGGAAGTAATCCTTGATGACCGTGCCCTTGTACCCAAGACACAAAATAAACTCACGATGCCCGAAGTGGGCATAGGTCTTCATGATGTGCCAGAGCATCGGCTGCCCGCCCACGGGCACCATCGGCTTGGGTCGAAATTCTGTCTCTTCCCGCAATCGTGTGCCCAGGCCGCCGCATAGAATTACCACCTGCATGAGTTGGCACGATAGAGCCTAGGCTGGCGATATGCAATAGTGTGTAGGTGCCACAGTGGCGTGCATCAATAAGGAGATGAACAAGAATTAACCCCGATACATGCCGACCCAGTGGAAACATTAAGGTAAGGAACTTGAAGATGAGGTTAGTTGTGGTGATGTGCTTGCAGATAATAGTCTAGGTGCTATAGCATCAGACCTGTTCGAGATTGGTCATGTCCAGCTTGTGTTTTGACATGTAACCTGGGCTTGGTGCTGTGGCTGAAACCTAATCGTTTAGAATCATGAAATTGATCCCTGAGTTCGTTTTCCGTTCAAGTAGGCTGTTGTGCCTGTTGCTCTTGGCTTTGGTGTTCCCCGTTCAGGCTGAGTTGCCTCCTTTTGTTTATGAACAAATGAAACGTGATGCTTCGGATGTTGTGGTTGTGCAGATATTGCAGGCTCCGAAAGCCGGAAATGCCGAACAGGGAAAGCGGCAGCGGATTGTCTACGAGGCAAAGGTTCTTCGAGTCACGCGTTCAAAGTCACGGCTCAAGGCGGGCGATGCGATCGTTATCCAAAGCCACTATTATAGGTTTGGCCCCGGTGAGGTCGGCCCCAGCAACCCTCGGCGCCTCAAGAAAAACGACATCGTCTTGGCTTACCTTGGCAAAGGGAACAAGGCTGGCGAGTTTCGTATTGCTGCTGGGGGTCACAG
>PBPF01000144.1 GCA_002724615.1 Verrucomicrobiales bacterium
AACGTGGGAGTGCCGGTGGTTGCCAGCGGTGGGGCTGGCAATCTCGACCACATGGTGGATGTACTAAAACTAGGCAAGGCCGATGCCGTGCTGGCAGCGAGCATTTTTCACTTTGGCGAATACACCGTTGGCGAAGTAAAAGAACATCTGGCCAAAGCGGACATCCCAGTACGGTTAGTTTGATTTTTTCGCTGTGTTCAAGATGTCTCTGTGGTTAATTCCCCGCCATGTCTTTTATCGACAATTTGAAATTCAATGATGATGGCCTCATCCCGGCCATTATTCAGGAGGAAAGCACTGGGCGCGTGCTGATGATGGCTTGGATGAATGCCGATTCCATTAAAGATACTCTCAAGACGGGCAAGACGCATTTCTGGAGTCGCAGTCGCCAGAAATACTGGATGAAAGGCGAGAGTAGCGGGCACACGCAAGAGGTGAAGGATTTTGCCTACGATTGTGACGCGGACACGCTCCTTATTCAGGTGACCCAGGAAGGCGCCGCGTGCCATAAGGGCTACAAGAGCTGTTTTTTCACCTCCGTAAAAGAGGGCGAATTGGAAACCACTGAGGAACGCCTGTTTGACCCAGACGAGGTATACGGCAAGTCGTGAGTGCGGCGAATATCCAGCCCACGCAGGAGGAATTCCTTAAGCTCTCACAGCAAGGAAATCTGGTGCCGGTGTGCCGCACCATCCTCGCGGATTTTGAGACACCGCTATCGGCCTACCAGAAAATCCGCGGCGACAGTGAGGCGTTCCTCTTTGAGAGCGTGGAGGGTGGTGAGCATCTGGGGCGGTATTCCTTTGTAGGCTGCAACCCGCGCGGTGTCATCCGCCAGCTCGGCAGTCGCGTGGACGTGTTTGAAGGTGGTCGTGTTAAAAGCTCGTACACTATTTCGAGTGAACCAGGCGAAAACCATGTGCGCGACGGGCTTGAAGTGGTGGAAAAAGTGCTGAACCGATACACCCCAGTCGACCTGCCGGGCCTGCCGCGGTTTACCGGGGGTGCAGTGGGTTTCATCGGCTACGAGTTCATTCATGACGTGGAACCAGTCGTGCCTCGCCCGCCCACCGATGACCTGAACACGCCGACCATGTATTTCCTGATCGCCGATGAATTGCTGGTCTTCGATCGTGTACGTCAGACCATCACGGTGATCGTCAACGCCATTTTGGAGGAGGGATTGCAGCCGGAGGATGTGTATGAGGATGCAGTTGGCGAGGTCGACCGCCTTGTAACGCTACTTGAACAACCCACCGAGCATGTGCCTGTCTCGCTGCCAGCCAAAGCGCCGGATGTGTCCTTCAAGTCCAACATGGAAAAGGATGCCTTTCTCGCGCACGTGGACAAATCCAAGGAATACATCACTGCTGGCGACATTATTCAGGTTGTCGGCTCACAGCGTTTCTCCACGCCCGTTAAGGCACGCCCGCTTGATGTCTATCGTGTTGTGCGCTCTATCAATCCTTCGCCCTATATGTTCCTGCTTGAATTGGATGGCTTCAGCCTCGTCGGTGCCTCGCCAGAAATTCATGTTCGCTGCGAAGAACGTCATGTGCAGATTCGCCCCATTGCCGGCACCCGTCCACGCGGCAAGACGACCGACGAGGACTTGGGCCATGAAAAGGATCTTCTTGATGATCCCAAGGAACGCGCTGAACACGTCATGCTTGTTGACCTCGCCCGCAACGACATCGGCCGCGTCTGCGACTATGGCACCGTGCAGGTGAGCGACCTGATGACCATTGAGCGATATAGCCACGTGATGCACATCGTCTCACATGTCACAGGCACTCTGAGTGATGACCACACGCCCTACGACCTCATGCGCGTCACCTTCCCCGCCGGCACACTGACCGGCGCGCCCAAGATTCGCGCCATGCAGATCATCAGCGAATTTGAACAAACTGCACGTGGTCCCTACGGCGGTTGCGTCGGTTATTTTTCCTTCAACGGAAACCTCGATTGCTGCATCACCATTCGCACTGCGCTGTTAAAAGACGGTCAAGCCCACGTCCAAGCCGGCGGCGGATGGGTGAATGATTCTGTCCCAGAAAACGAATTCCAAGAAACCGTCAATAAAGCTAAGGCCATGCTAAAAGCCGTCGCATTGGCCGAACACGGAATGTAAGCTGCGCCTTCCTAACTGCGCAGTTTCAGGCTTCGGTTTGTTTCTCGATAGCGCTGGATATTTTTTCGCTCCAATCTTTCAATGGAGATTCCTCCGGTCCCTCAAGCAACAATCTGGCCTTGGGTTCAGTGCCTGAGTAGCGGAGAAGGAGCCGTCCCCCCGCCGGGGCAAGATCAGCTTCGGCCTGCTGAACAAGGGTCATCACCCCGTTAAGTTCCTCAAAAGGAGGTTTGGCATTCACAGGAATGTTGGTGAGGACTTGCGGATGGCGGGTCCAGCAGCTGGCGAGTTCTGAGAGGGACTGACGAGTGTCGCGCATGATGCGAAGGACCTGCAGGGCAGCGACCAAGCCATCGCCAGCTGTACCGTGGTCACCAAAGACAATGTGGCCGCTCGGTTCGCCGCCTAGGTTGTAACCACCCTTGATCATGGCATCGATGACGTGCTTGTCGCCAACGCTGGTGCGGTGAAGCTTGCCACCCGCTTCCTGAATGGCGGTCTCCAGGCCACTGTTGGTCATGACGGTGCCAACGAGAGTGTTGTGGTTCAGGGCATCTCTCTTAAGTAGATCGAGGGCGGTGATGGCAAGAATGCCGTCACCGTCGACAAGACCTCCATTCTCGTCGCAGAGTATAACGCGGTCGGCATCACCGTCATGCGCGATGCCGAGATCGGCTGCGTGTTTTTGAACCTTGTGGCTGAGGTATTGCGGATGCATAGAACCGCAACCCGCGTTGATGTTCTTACCGTCAGGTTGGTTGCCGTAGGCAATGACTTCGGCGCCGAGTTCCCGCAATGTGACCGGGGTGGACTTATAACCTGCACCATGTGCGCAATCGACGACGATGCGCATTCCCTCGAGTGTTTGCCCGCGAGGGAAGGAGCGTTTAACAAACTCGATGTAGCGACCCAGTGCATCGTCAATACGGACAGCCTTGCCGATGGCGTCGGCGGTAGGTCGGATGTTGTCGATCTCGCCGCTGAAAACCAACTGCTCAATCTGCTGCTCGATGGCATCATCGAGTTTATAACCGTCGTGGCGGAAAAATTTGATACCGTTGTCGTCATATGGGTTGTGGGAGGCGGTAATGGCGAAACCAGCATCAGCGCGCAGAGCAAGGGTGATACGGGCTATGCCGGGCGTCGGCAGTGGGCCAATGAAAATGACATCCACGCCCATTGACAGAATACCGCTACTGAGCGCGTTCTCGAGCATGTACCCTGAAAGGCGCGTGTCTTTGCCGATGACGATACGGTGTTTTTCGCGACTACGTGACTCGGGGTTTAGGTTCTTGAAGACATGTGCTGCGGCACGCCCGAGCTTGAGAGCAGTCTCGGCGGTAACTGGCTCGAGGTTGGCTCGCCCACGGACGCCGTCAGTGCCAAAGATGCGGTGGTCAGCAGGGCTCATGGTTTCTGGGCTGATCCGGGGATGCCCTTGGGCGCAGGGTTAGTCTCGACCGCAGGCGACTCTGGCTCCGACTCAGGCTTGGGGTAGGTATAGCTTAGGTTGGCGCTGAGCTTGATGATAAGCCAAAGCATAACGGCGAGCCCGAGAGAAAGAAGCTTCATCCAAAAGTTATCGGTGAGGCGCTTCTTCATTGTCTACTCAGGTCGCAGCTTCTTGTTAATGAGCGCGGGCAATTCACGGAGGGACTCCTTGAGACGGCTTGCCCAGTGAGTGACGGCTGGGCCGGGCTTGTCTTCCTTGAGGAATTGGTTCGATAAAAACACGAGCAAATCGTCTTGGGAAACGTTGCGGTGCAAGGCACCCTCGTGGCAGTAGGAGATGGTGCCGGTCTCCTCGGAGACAATCACGGCAATGGCATCGCTTTCCTCAGTGATGCCAATGGCGGCGCGGTGGCGTGTGCCAAGAGTCTTGCGGATATCCTGCCGGCGCGTGAGTGGGAAAATACAGGCGGCATGGGTGATGCGGTCGCCTTGGATGATTGCGCCTCCATCGTGCAATGGACTGTTGGGGAAGAAAATAGACTCGAGCATCTCGGCAGTCGCCACGCTGTCGATGCGTACGTTGGAATGCAGGTCGTGATGCACGTCGACCGCGCGCTCAATCACCAACAGCGCGCCGGTCTTTTTCTTCGACAATCGGCCAACGGCAGTAACGATTGCGCCGACGTTGTGGGGCTGCTCGGGGTCAGTGTTAAAAATTGGCAGATTGCCCAGGCCGGCGAGCAGGCGACGCAATTCGGGCTGGAAGATAATGAGAATAGCCAGCACCGAGAACGCGAAGAACGCCTGTAGCAACCAACTCAACACCTGTAGCCTCAGCAGCTCGGTGATAAGCGTGAGGCCGAGCAGCGTTAGGAATCCCACCACCACCGGCCAACCGCGCGTACGCTGTAAATACTGGAAGGCGTAGTAGATGCCAAAGGTGAGGATGCCGATTTCGACGACACCGCGAATAAGCCACGGCCAGTTGAGCAGCAGCCAGTCGCGCATCTCAAGCAACCAACCCGGAGCCTCGGCGGCCANCATGACGGTCTCGATGGTCATGGTGTTGTTAAAATTGCCTCCATGGTCTTCACGGCCGCGACGGTCTCACGCACATCGTGCACGCGAACGATTTGCGCNCCTTGGGCAATCGCATGCACNGCGCACGCCAAACTGCCGGGCAGGCGCTCACTCACATCGCCGCCCAGAAACGACTTGCGCGAAGCACCGACCACCACGGGCCGCCGAAATGTTATAAATTGCTGAAGGTTTTTGAGCAATTCCAAATTGTGCTCCACCGTCTTGCCAAAGCCAATCCCTGGATCAATCNCAACCTGTTCAGCCGACACCCCGGCGGCCGCAAACCGGCCCATTCGGTCGAGGAAAAACGCCTCCACCTCGGCCACCACATCACCGTAGGCCGGTGATTCCTGCATGGTTTGCGGCGTGCCCTGCATGTGCATGGCGATGTAGCCCGCACCGGTGTCGGCAGCCACACGCCACATGGCATCATCCTCACGATTGGAAGCGATGTCGTTAATGACCACTGCGCCAGCGGCTATTGCGGCGTGGGCAACGGCCGGCTTCTGGGTATCGATGGATACCGGCACATCCGTCTCCCCACTCAAACGGCTGATTACTGGGATAATTCGCCGTAGTTCTTCCGCTTCATCCACGGGAGGCGCGCCAGGCCGGGTCGATTCGCCTCCAACATCCAGTAGACCAGCGCCGTTTTCCACATGTTCCAGCGCGCGATCCACAGCAGCATCGACATCGAGATAACGNCCACCGTCGGAAAAGGAATCGGGCGTAACATTCACGATGCCCATCACCAGTGGCGACGACTGGTAAATCTCGCGCCCGCATGCTTTCCATTGCATGCCCGAGGCTGCCACAGGTCGGCGCGCTCGGCGAACCAAAAGAAACCGGCCCCCACCGTAAGGCAAGGACCGGGCTGGCAGTGTATTTCGTAGTTAACGGAGATTCACCCGTTGAAACGGTTGCTGAAACTTGTTGTAGTTGAAATTCAGCCGCTGGTTTTGCATCGGATAATAGCGATTGTGGNCGCCGCCATGCTGCATGGTCATGACGCGGTTATAAGCATGCTGTTGCTGCAACATCTGTAGATGTTGCATGGCCTGATTCTGTTGCATGGGCAAGGTACGGTTGTTGGAATTGTAATTCACCACAGGCTGCATTCGGTTGTAGTGGTTGTAGTTCATCTGCGGTTGCATTCGGTTGTAGCCGTGGTTGCGTTGCAGCATGGGATTCTGCCAACTGGACTGCATCGGGTTAAAGTTGTGCTTGCCGGCGCGACCCATCTGGCNGNACTGCTCGCCACCACGGGCAAACTGGCTCAACACACCTTTGTCCCCCGCCATGCACCCGGCGGACTTGCCCTGCTTCTGAAAACGCGCCGNACGCCCCTTNCCTTCGCCATCCGCAAGAAGCACATTGCCGCCCAGCAACAGGGTGCTTGCCGTATATATGAGGAATCTTTTCATCGTAAATCCTGATTTGGGTTTTTGNCTCTGCAATTACATCGTACAAAGGAAACTGTTTCTTACATTGAATATACGCGNGCGNATGAACTATANANCCGATTTACNTAATNNTTTTCAACGCGGCATGTGCTTGACCCTCGCCCTGCCTCNTCGAACGATAGGCGGATGCAAGCACACATGACACGCCGCCGTTTGATTCAATCCGCCGCTTTTGCCGCGCCGTTCCTTTTTTTGCCGCGTTTGAGAGGAAAGGAGGCTTGGGANGAAAACGAGGTTATCCAGAAACATCGNCGGGCGGCNCTGGCGGTGTTGAAGCCCACGGCGGCGCAACTGGATCGCGGGTTGAAGCTGCACGCGGAGTCACTTGTTTTTGATACTTACGGNTTTGCGCCGCAGTGTGCGGTGGATGGCGCGGCGCTGGCCAAGCTGGTGGCAGAGGATGCGTCGCTTATCGAGCTGAAGGATGCGCGTGAGCGGATGATGATGACGCGCTGCGTGGAGGACGCGGCCGAATTGGCGGAATTCAAGCAGGCTTGGCGCGCGACGGGAGTAACGTGCATTTTCCAGAATGCGGGCGAGGAGGGACAGGCGCCGCTGAGGCTAATCAAGCGGCTGGCGAATTTCACCTACCTGACCGACCATCTGAAGGGTTTTTTGAACAAGGCGGCCACGCCGGCGGACATTGAGGCCGCGAAGAAGGCGGGACAACATTGCCTGTACTTCACGGGCAACGGCGTGCCGCTGACACAGCAGTGGATTAGTGTGCCGGACGAACTGCGCTACCTGACAGTCTTTAAAAACCTCGGCATGCGCATGCTTCACCTGACGTACAACCG